>SIHH01000029.1:14738-23025 GCA_004299065.1 Phormidium sp. SL48-SHIP
CGTTAACCGCTCGTCAATCGCGTCCAATAGCGATTATAAAGTTCCCCAACATCCGGGGGAATCGGCTGTAAACTTTCGGATTTTTCCAAAGCCGAATCCGGGGGATAGAGGCTCGTATTGGTTTGCACCGACTCAGGTAACTGGGCAAACGCCGCCTTATTGGGGGTCGCAAAACTCAGGCGTTCCCCAATCCGCGCGGCCACCTCAGGACGCTGCATAAAGTTAATCCAAGCATAGGCGGCATCCACATTGGGCGCTGTGCGAGGAATCACCAGAGCATCGGTCCAAATCGAGGAGCCGCTACTCGGGAGAACATAGTCGAGATCCGGGTCTTCTTGAATCACCTCATTAGCATCCGAGGAGAAGCACATGGCAATCTTCAAATCACCGCTGAGAATTTGCGGTCGCCAAGCATCCGAATCAAAGGCAGCGATGGTGGGCCGCAGTTCCACCAGCTTGTTATAGGCGGCGCGAATTTCTTGGGGATTAGTGCTGTTGTAGGAATAGCCCAACATCCGCAGCGTGGCCCCAAAGACCTCCCGAGGGTCATTCAGCAGCGTGGCGCGACGAGTTAGACGTTGCTGATTCTCCCAAAGATAGGTCCAATCCTCCGGAAAGGGGTTAAGAACTGTGGTATTGAAAACCAGGCCCGTTGTCCCCCAACTCATGGGAATGCTATGGCGATTATTCGGGTCGTAACTGGGACTTTCAAAACTGGGAAAGAGGGTATCGAGGCCGGCGATGCGATCGTGATCGAGTTCGAGCAGCAGTTGTTCATCGGTCATCCGCCGCACCATGTAATCTGACGGATAGATAATGCTATACGCGCCCCCAGCCCCGGCTTGGAGTTTGGCCAACATTTCTTCATTGGAGGAGAAAACATCGGCGATAACCCGAATTTGGGTTTCTTGGTAAAAGGCTTCAATTAGCTCGCGATCGGTGTAGCCGGCCCAAGTATAGATATAGAGGATATCGTCTGCGGTTTGTACGGTCGATCGCACATTGGCCAAGGTCCAGCCGCAACCGGACAGGGCCAACCCAGACAGGGCAGCCGTTGAGAGAGTCAGAAACTGGCGGCGGCTCATAGGCCGCTTGGGCGGTGAGGGGGGATGAATCACAGATCGCAGTTGCTTAGGTCAGCGAGATAGGACATTGACAAACCAGTAAGACAAACGCGGCTCCCCAGAGCCATTCGTTGGCTATCGTACCCTGTTCTGGACCGATCCTGACCCCTAGGATACCCCTAGGCCGCCAAAACAATGCCTTGATGGGGCAACCAGGATAAGTAAACCGGAGAATTGGGGCTAGGTAGGTCTTCGGGGCGGCTGGCTTGGCGCAGGGTCACGAGATCTCCTGAGTCGAGGCCAATGACACAGTGGGTATGAGTGCCAAGATACATCGCCGTCTGAAGGTGACCCCGATGGAGGTTTAGGGCTGATTCTGGGGGAGTTGCATGGAGTTCGATATTTTCGGGCCGAATACTGACGACCGCGTGATGACTGAGGCGTTCTTCCTCGGGCGATCGCCCCACCACCAGTTTTAAGCCAGAATGGCTACGAACCACCACCGTTTCAGCATCCTGATGTTCGACGGTTCCCTCAAAGAGATTGGTTTCCCCGATAAAGTCGGCCACAAATGGCGTCCGTGGCCGTTGATAAATCTCCGTGGGGGAGCCGATTTGCTCAATTTTGCCATCTTTCATCACGGCGATGCGATCGGACATCGATAAGGCCTCTTCTTGGTCATGGGTGACGGTGACAAAGGTTAAGCCTAAATTACGGTGCAGATTGGATAACTCCATCTGCATTTCTTTACGGAGTTTAAGATCTAAGGCCCCGAGAGGTTCATCGAGCAGTAGCACCGCCGGATGATTGGCAATGGCCCGGGCCAGGGCAATTCGTTGCCGTTGTCCACCAGATAACTGTTTGGGGTAACGGTTGGCGAAGGCTTCCATCTTCACCAACTGCAACATCTCCTCGACACGCTGCTGAATTTCACTGCGGCTAATCCGTTTGAGTTTCAAGCCAAAGGCGATATTCTCCCAGACACTCATGTGGTCGAAGAGGGCATAATTCTGAAAGACGGTATTAACGGGTCGTTCATTGGGGGGAACTTGGGTCATGGAGCGACCGCGAATGAGAATTTCTCCGGCTGAGGGGGTTTCAAAGCCAGCAATCAGTCGTAAGGTGGTGGTTTTACCACACCCCGATGGTCCGAGAATACTAAAAAACTCACCTCGGCGAATTTGAACCTCAACACCGCGCACAGCGGTTTCGCCGTTAAAGACTTTGAATACACGATGTAGTTCGACGTCGAACTCTGATTCACGCCCGCTCAGATCGCTGTTTTGGCTGGCAGCTTGCAGCATGATGACGGCTCCTGGATAGTCGTTGTCCCAAATTCCGGGGCAGGATGGGGCAACATCCCACGGCGGGGAGTTGACCGAACCTGGCTCTAGTCTAGTTTAGCGACAAGGCGATCGCTTCTGCGATCTCCGAGTTAAACCCTCCAACTCAACCTGCCAACGGTGAGGCCGCCAATACTATAATGGCAAGTCGAAGCGACTTGATCGTCTTGCCAGCCCTAGCCCACGTTTGTTCGCACCCACTAGACTATTATGACCTCGATTCCTTCTAACGGTTACGGCAGTCGCACCAATCAACGCAATATCGGCGGTCTTGTGCAATCGGTTTTGATCATGGTCGGCATTACCGTGGTTATGCTCGGGGGAATTGGCGCTCGTTTGGCCTATCTACAACTGATTCAAGGAACCCGCAATCGCAAACTGGCTGAAGATAACCGTATTCGTCTGATTCCGACTCAGCCAGTGCGCGGGAATATCTTTGACCGCAATGGTCAGATTTTGGCCACCTCTAGCCTCTCCCATACGGTCTATCTTTGGCCGCTGGCACTCGCCCCTGAGGATTGGCCGGAGGTGATTGAACGCCTTTGTGAGATTATCAATATTCCCCCGGAACAGATCCTCGAACGTCTGGAGGAAACGGGCTATAACACGGCACTCCCCATTCGGGTTGCACGCCGTCTCAGTGCGGCTCAGGTGATTGCACTGACGGAATATGGTCCGCAACTTCCGGGAATTGAGGTCAATGTTGAGGCGGTGCGACATTACCCTCATGGTTCTCTGGGGGCTCATGTGCTTGGCTATACGGGTGAAATCAGCGATGAGGATTTATCCCGTCTCGAAGATCAACCCGAGAATAAGTATCGTCTGGGGGATATTGTTGGACAAATGGGCATGGAGGCGGCGTTTGAAGAGGAACTCCGAGGAGAATGGGGGGGACGACAGGTTGAGGTCGACAGTCGCGGCCAGGTGTTGCGGGTATTGGGGGAAAAACAGGCGGAAGGGGGGCGTGATGTGCAAACGACCCTCGATTTGGATCTGCAACGGGCGGCGGAAAAAGCCCTAGGGGACGTTCAGGGGGCTATTGTGGCGATTGACCCCCGAGATGGGGCGGTGCGAGCGATGGTCAGCCGTCCCGCGTTCGACCCCAATATTTTCTCGGGACGGATTACTCAAGCGGATTGGCAACAGTTACAAGCGGCCCGCTATCCTTTTGTGAATCGCGCCTTACAGGTGTTTGCCCCGGCGAGTACGTTTAAGATTGTCACAACGACGGCGGCGATCGAATCTGGGGAGTATTCGCCCTATGCGGTGCTACCGACGTATCCCTATGTGACGGCTGGGGGGATTCGCTTTTGGGACTGGAACCGCAGTGGCTTTGGACCGTTGGGCTTTACGGGAGCGATGGCCTGGAGTAGTGACACGTTTTTTTATCAGGTGGCTCAACGAATCGGGGCTGAGGTCTTGATTGATTGGACTCGCCGTTATGGTTTTGGTCGTAAAACGGGCATTGAACTGGCGTCGGAAGAGGCGGCGGGATTGGTTCCTGATGCGGCTTGGAAGGAGCGTGTGTTGGGGGAAGGGTGGTATCAGGGGGATACGATTAATATGTCGATTGGCCAGGGCTATTTACAGGCGTCACCGTTGCAAACGGCGGTGATGTTCGGGGTTCCGGCGAATGGGGGCTATCTGGTTCGACCTCATTTACGGAGTTTGGATGTGGATGTGAGTTATTGGCGTGAGTCGCTCAATATTAGTGCTGAGACGATTGATGTTTTGCAACGAGGCTTACGAGATGTGATTACGGACGGAACGGCTACAAATATCAATACCAGCACGATTCCCCCGTTTGCGGGGAAAACGGGAACGGCGGAGGCTCAACCGAATCCCTCTCATGCTTGGTTTGGGGCTTATGCTCCTCTTGATGAGCCTGAAATTATTATTGTTGCGTTCGGGGAACATGCGGGCCAGGGGGGTGGCGCGTTGACGGCTCCGATTGTGCTACAGGTGTTGCAAGATTATTTCGGACAAGGGGAGAAGCCTGAGGCGGCTGAGGATTAGGGGGACTTGGGCTGAGGGGTTAGGTCTCTTCGTAGCCTAAGCATATTGTGAGCTTTTTGTCAAGGATTTGGATGAGCCGCCAGAGTTCAAAGCCTTGCGCCCAGCGTCGGGAGGGAAGATGGCCAACGGGGGCTTTGAGATGGTAGGTAAATTCGAGGGAGGGCGATCGCGAGGCACTGAGTTTCCAGCCGACGGTGGCGCAAAAGAGGGGATAGTCCCGGCCGGCTTGTTGATAGAGTTGTTGCTGGACGCTAAAGCCAAAGCGATCGCCTGAATAACGTCGCCAGAGGTAGTCTAAGGTTTGCAAGTCGGTGCAGGGTAAGGCCTCGATATCCCGAGGTCCAAGATGACCGCCGGAGGTTCCCCGCACGGCACGACAGAGTAACTGATGGGTGAGGCGATCGCCGATCTCCCACTGTCGCCGACGCAGGGCGTTCCAAAGGTCATGATAGTCGAGGCCCACGTCGGAGGGTAGAGGAACGTCGGGGGTTTTGCCAAATAGCTGATTGAGTTGTTCTAGGGGCGATCGCCGTTGGACTCGTTCTAGGGCAATTTGTGGTTTTGGAAGCCGAGGGGAGTAACGCGGTGGACTCAGGGCTAGGGGAGACGGTTCAGGCGGGGCCAGGGGTTTCGCCTCAAGGGCCTTAATCACCTCACTCGCGGCATGAAAACGGCGATTGAGGGGCGTTTCGAGGAGTTTGTTCAAAACCTCGGTTAGTTGCGGACTAATCTCATGGGTGAGAGGTAAGGAACGTTGCCAATCCCAGCGGCCACCGACAATATCATAGAGTTCCAGAGGCGAAATCCCCGTCAGCAACCGCGCACAGGTGACGCCAAGACTATAGAGATCACTGGCCGGAAAGGCTTGACCGCGATTTTGTTCCGGGGCCATATATTCGGCACTACCCACGGCGGTATAACCTGACACCATTTGGCTATCTTGCAACACTTTCACCACGCCAAAATCGATTAAAAACAGTTTGCCATCCTCATGACGGCGCATGAGATTATCGGGTTTAATATCGCGGTGAATACTACGCTGACCGTGAATATAGTCGAGAATTGGCAGGAGTTGCCCAAGGACATCGCGAATTTGGGCTTCATCAAAAGTCCCTGTCTGTTGCAGTTCCTCGGTGAGCGTCTGGCCGTCAATCCACTCTTGCACTAAATAAAAATACCCCTCCTGGTCAAAATGAGCTAGGAGGGTCGGGATTTGTGGGTGTTGTCCCAGGCGATCGAGATTTTCCGCCTCACGATGGAAGAGTTCGAGCATTTTTGCCCCAATCTCTCCTTTTCCCTCAAGGGGATGAAGTTGCTTAATTACACAGCGGGGCTGAGACGGTAAATCATAATCGATCGCCAAGTAGGTTTTAGCAAACCCGCCTCGACTTAGGGGCGCGATCGCCCGGTAGCGATCGCGCAAAGCCAGACGATGACCGCAACTTTGACAATTTTGGGCTGAATCGGGATTGTCAGGCTGAGAACAACGACGATTAAGACAATAACCCATGGCAACGGAGACCTATTTAGAGTCTCTTCCAGAATACTCACTCCTTGCCAATCTTGAGCCTAGATCTCTTGGCCTTCAACTCGGCCGTTTATTTGAGCAGCAACGCCACTTCTTTGGCAAAATAGGTCAAAATCAAGCTGGCCCCAGCCCGTTTGATACTCACCAGCGTTTCGAGCATCACCTTTTTCTCATCAATCCAGCCTTTTTCGCCAGCGGCTTTGATCATGGCATATTCACCACTGACGTTATAGGCCGCAACGGGAACATCGGTGACATCACGAATTTGACGAATGATATCGAGATACGGAAGGGCCGGTTTCACCATGACAATATCAGCCCCCTCGGCGATATCTAATTCCACTTCTTTGATGGCTTCGATCGCATTGGCTGGGTCCATCTGATAGGTTTTCTTGTCGCCGGATTTCGGGGCCGAGTCGAGGGCATCCCGGAATGGACCATAGTAGGCGGAGGCGTATTTGGCGGAATAGGCCAAAATCCCAACATTGGTGAATCCTTCAGTATCTAAGGCTTGGCGAATCGCCCCAATCCGTCCATCCATCATATCCGACGGGGCCACCATATCCGCCCCAGCCCGGGCCTGGGACACGGCCATTTTTGAGAGGACTTCGACGGTTTCATCGTTGAGGATATAGCCGTTTTCGTCGAGTAGGCCGTCATGGCCATGACTGGTGAAGGGATCGAGGGCCACATCGGTGATCACCACTAACTCGGGGGTTTGGGCTTTGATGGCGGTGACGGTTTCTTGCACGAGTCCCTTGGGGTTATAGCTTTCGCTGCCGGTTTCGTCTTTTTTGGACTCGGAAATGACCGGGAACAGGGCGATCGCCGGAATCCCGAGGGCGGCGATTTCGGCCACTTCTTTGAGAAGTAAGTCGAGGCTAAAGCGATAGCAGCCGGGCATTGAGGCCACTTCGACTTTCTGATTTTCCCCTTCGGTGACGAACATGGGGTAAATCAGGTCATTAACAGAGAGTTCGGTTTCTCGAACCATGCGTCGTAGGGATTCGTTGCGACGCAGGCGACGGGGACGTTGAATCAGATCGAGGATGTAGGAGGAGGTAGACATATGTTAAGGATGAGGCGTTGCTGTTTAGGGCAAAAATGAAGATGTTAAACGGTGATGCAGTTAAGACGGAGGTTGACGTCAGGGGCGATCGCCGATGAGGGCGGTAACGGGCCAACCATCGGAGCATGGTAAGCCATGGCCGGGGACGGGGTAAACATTCCGTAATGTTCTGCAACATCAAGCAATGGAAGGGCAGCCGCGATTGTTGAGAATCGTCTGCACTAGAATTTCACTACAATACGGATCACTGGCCTTTCATCGTCCTAGTTTCATGACCCCCACTGTCGATTATCTCCGCATCAGCCTAATCGATCGCTGTAATTTCCGCTGTCAATACTGTATGCCCGATGGCGATGAACTTGACTATGTTTTGCAACAAAATCTCTTAACGCGCCAGGAACTGCTCAGTCTCTTACAAAACGTCTTCATTCCCCTCGGATTTCGCCGTTTTCGGCTGACAGGAGGGGAACCGCTGTTGCGGCCCGATGTGGTGGCGATCGCCCGTGATATCGCCGCTTTACCAGAAACCCAGGATTTAGCCATGACCACCAATGGCTTATTACTGCCGGATCTGGCCCAACCGCTCTATGACGCAGGACTCCAGCGCCTCAATATCAGCCTAGATTCCCTCGATGCCGAGACATTTGATAAAATCATCGGAAATCGCGGTAAAAGCCGCTGGCAGCGCACCTGGGCAGGGATTCAGAAAGCTTATGAGGTGGGGTTTAACCCCTTAAAACTCAACATGGTCGTGATTCCCGGCGTGAACGAGGGTGAGGTGTTGGAGATGGCGGCCCTAACGCGCGATCGCCAATGGCATATTCGTTTTATTGAATTTATGCCCATCGGTAATGGGTCCTTATTTGAGCATAAGGGTTGGATTGACTCAGAGGAGTTACGAGGGCAAATTCGCCAACGCTGGGGTTTAGAACCCGCCACCGTCACCGGCGCTGGCCCGGCGGATATCTTCCAAATTCCTGGCGCTCAGGGGACACTTGGGTTTATTAGTCAGATGTCCGAGTGTTTCTGCGATCGCTGCAATCGGATGCGACTCTCGGCCGATGGCTGGCTTCGTCCCTGTCTCCTCAATGAAACCGGACAACTCAACCTACGCGATGCCCTACGATCTGGGGTTCCCCTCCCTGAACTGCGACAACAGGTGCAAACCCTCTTACAGCTAAAACCCGAGATTAACTTCAAGGAACGAGATATGGGCAACCGTTTCGGAACCTATCAACGAACGATGTCGCAAATTGGGGGGTAGAAG
>SIHH01000303.1 GCA_004299065.1 Phormidium sp. SL48-SHIP
TCCTTGATGACAGGATTAGCCTTTTTGAGCGGTTGGGGTGCAAGTCAGTTGAGTGAAAGCGGTTCTTTTATTTGGGAACCTTGGATGTTTTACCTCAGTTTTATCCTGGTTCTCGGGGTGGTTCCCTTTGCAATTTTTAGCTTCAGCTTGGGATATCTGTTTAAAACTGAATCCTTGCAATGGGCCGTTTTAGCCTTACTCGCCATCATGGCTGTTAGCTTTGGCTTCAATATCTCTCCCTTACTCCCTCAATCCTGGATTGCGGATATCGTTCTTGTCCTCCCCAGCTATCACTACGGCCAACTCGTGGCCTGGATGGGAGAAATCGAACTCGGGAATGTATTCCGCTTTGACGGCTACCATTGGATTCATATCCTCTGGCTGCTGTGGTGGACCGTTGTGGCGGGGATGTTCGCGCGCTGGGTGTATCGTCGCGAACAACTCTCGGGATAGAGGATAATTTGGCGGGGCGATCGGCTACAATTTTGGCATGGATTTACTGCGATCGCTTCCCCTCGGACTCTATCTGGAAAAACCCACCACCTGGCTACATCGCCTCGATGCGCGAGTCAAACTGGCTTGGTTGATGAGTTTTCTGCTAACCCCAATTCTCGCGAACGAGGTTTGGCGACTGGGGTTAGTCGTGTTTCTGATTTTGCTGACCCTACTGGCGGGGATTCCGCTGCGAGTTTGGCGACAACAGATGGGATGGTTACTCTTTATCTGTGGCACAATTCTCATCGTGGGGTCCATTACCCCCGATGGCCTTCCCGATACCCATCAACCCCGACTTCCCAGGAACGAACTCAACTTCCCTCAGCAAGAGATTACCCCGCTTCCCGAGGAGTCTCGCAACCCCTGGTATAACCCCTTCGGCTGGGGAACAACGGAGGCTGAGACGGACACCTCAGCGGAGGACAATGCAGAAGACAACGAACTCCCTCAACCGACGGATTATCGCTACGTTCTCCTCGAACAACCTCCCCTGAGGGTGACTCGCCAATCCCTATCTCTGGCGGTTCGCATCAGTACCCTGCTGTTTACCCTCATCTACAGTACCAATCTCTATCTCTTGACCACCGCGCCAGAAGCCATTACCGATGGTTTAGAGGATTTGATGCAACCCCTACGCCGCTTTGGGGTTCCCGTGACGGAAATCGCGCTTACCCTGACGCTGTCGTTGCGGTTTCTTCCCCTGGTGTTGGAAGAAATCCAGAATTTAGGCCGTTCCGTGCAAACTCGGGCCATCAATTGGAAAAAACTGGGGTTTCGGGGAACCGCTAAGATTTGGCTGATTGTCGCCGAACGGCTGTTGCAAAACTTGCTGCTGCGGGCCGAACAAATCTCGGCGGCGATGGAGGTGCGCGGCTTCACCAGTCCCAATCGTCATCGCGTCATTTGGCACGATGGACAGCTAAAATGGTTTGATAGTCTGGCGATCGCCCTGCTGATTGGCTTCTGGGTCCTCCGTAGCCTCTGGGGGTGGGAAGCTTAACCATTACAGGCATCCCAGAATATGTCAGAATGGACGATGCGCTATCAAAAGGCACTGTAAAGACGAATTGAGCTAGGAGCTGTTTCCGTGGAGTCTCGCTACACCCCCGCATCCATCGAAGCCAAATGGCAAACCATCTGGGACGAACAAGGACTCAGCGTCACCCCGGATGACCCGGACAAACCCAAGTTTTATGCACTCTCGATGTTTCCCTATCCCTCGGGAAATCTGCATATGGGTCATGTTCGGGTGTACACCATCACCGATGTGATTGCGCGACAGAAGCGGATGCAGGGATATCGCGTCTTAAACCCGATGGGGTGGGATGCGTTCGGACTTCCGGCGGAAAACGCCGCCATTCAACGGGGAGTCCATCCCGCGAAATGGACCTATCAAAATATTGACCAGATGCGTCAACAGCTTCAGAGTCTGGGGATTTCCTTCGATTGGGACAAGGAAGTAACCACCTGTTCCCCGGACTACTATCAATGGACGCAATGGATTTTTCTGCAATTTCTCAACGCCGGATTAGCCTATCAGAAAGAGTCGGCGGTGAATTGGGACCCCGTTGACCAAACGGTTTTGGCCAACGAACAAGTCGATAATGAGGGTCGGTCGTGGCGTAGTGGCGCGAAGGTGGAACGGAAACTGCTCAAACAGTGGTTTCTCAAGATTACCGACTATGCTGAAGCACTCTTGTCGGATTTAGATAGTTTGCCCGGTTGGAGCGATCGCGTCAAGTTGATGCAGCAAAACTGGATTGGGAAATCCACCGGCGCTTATCTGGAGTTTCCCATTCTTGGAGACGACGGACAAGCGAGTGATAGCAAAATTGGCGTCTTCACCACTCGTCCCGATACCGCCTATGGGGTCACTTACGTGGTTTTGGCCCCAGAACATCCCCTGACGTTGCAAGTGACGACCCCAGACCGTCGCCAAGCGGTGGAAGCCTTCATCGACGAGGTCAGCCAACAAAGTGAAATGGACCGGACCGCCGAAGATAAACCCAAACGGGGGATTCCCACCGGAGGAACCGCCATCAATCCCTTTACCGGGGAAGACATCCCGATTTTGATTGCGGATTACGTTCTCTATGAATATGGAACCGGTGCGGTGATGGGAGTTCCGGCCCATGATAGTCGAGATTTTAAATTCGCCAGAGAGAACAACCTCCCAATTAAGGTGGTGATTGTCCCCGACGACGCGGACAACGCCGATATGGAGTTAAGCGAGGCCTACACGGACCCTGGGGTGATGGTGAACTCAGGACGCTTTGATGGAAACGCCTCGGAGAGAGGGAAACAGGCCATCATTGACTACGCCGAAGAGGAAGGATTCGGGAAGGCGCGGATTCAATATCGGCTGCGGGATTGGTTGATTTCCCGTCAACGCTACTGGGGTGCGCCGATTCCGGTGGTTCACTGTCCCAACTGTGGCGCGGTTCCGGTTCCCGAGGACCAACTCCCGGTTCAACTTCCCGAAACTGTGGAGTTTAGTGGGAAGGGACTTTCTCCCTTGGCGCAGTTGGAGGACTGGGTGAATGTTCCTTGTCCCACCTGTGGAACGCCGGCTAAGCGGGAAACGGACACGATGGATACGTTTATTGATTCGTCTTGGTATTTCTTGCGCTATCCCGATGCGCAAAATGAGACGGCGGCGTTTGATATTGAGACGGTGAACGATTGGCTTCCCGTTGACCAATATGTGGGAGGGATTGAACACGCGATTCTCCACCTTCTCTATTCTCGCTTCTTTACTAAGTTTTTGCGCGATCGCCTCAATCTCAACTTTAACGAACCCTTCCAACGGCTGTTAACTCAGGGAATGGTTCAGGGATTGACCTACAAAAACCCCAAAACGGGGAAATATGTTCCAGCCACGGAGATTCCTGATTTAGACCATCCCACGGACCCAGAAACTGGGGAACCCTTGGAGGCGTTTTACGAGAAAATGTCCAAATCCAAGCTAAATGGAGTGGACCCGTTGCAAGTGTTGCAGAAATACGGCGCCGACACCGCGCGGATGTTTATTCTCTTCAAAGCGCCACCAGAGAAGGATTTGGAATGGGATGATGCGGATGTGGAGGGACAATATCGCTTCCTCAACCGTGTCTGGCGACTGGTGACGCAGTTTGCTGAGGACAATCCCCCCCGTCAACCGTTGGAGACGACGAATCTCTCGAAGCAGGAGAAGGAGTTACGCCGCGCCATCCATACGGCGATTCGGGAAGTCAGCGAGGATTTGCGGGATGAGTATCAGTTTAATACGGCGGTTTCGGAGTTGATGAAACTCAGCAACGCTTTAAATGATGCGGATTGTCAGGAGTCTGCGGTGTATCGGGAGGGGGTTGAGACGTTGGTGAAACTGATGGCCCCGTTTGCGCCGCATATTACTGAGGAATTGTGGCAGATGTTGGGATATTCTGACTCGGTTCACCAGCAAGGCTGGTGTGAGTTGGATGAGACGGCGTTGGTGTTGGATGAGATTACGCTGGTGATTCAGGTGAATGGGAAGGTTCGCGGGAATCTCCAGGTTCCGGCGGATGCGGATAAGGCGACGTTGGAACGGTTGGCGCGGGAGTCGGAGGCGGCGCAGCGGTATATTGCGGATAAGGAGGTGAAGAAGGTGATTGTGGTTCCGAAGCGGTTGGTGAATTTTGTGGTTCCGAAGTGAGG
>SIHH01000030.1:0-2114 GCA_004299065.1 Phormidium sp. SL48-SHIP
TGCATGTGTTAGGCACGCCGCCAGCGTTCATCCTGAGCCAGGATCAAACTCTCCGTGTTGACTTTGAGTTTGTTGGCTTTCGGTTCGATTGAATTTAACTCAGGTCACCCCTTGCTAAATTCTCTCTCATCCGTTATCCTTTAATGAATTTAGACGAAGAATTGAAGTTTTAGGCTTCTTTGTCGAGCTTTCAAACGATTTAATTTTCGAGGTTCGGAATGCGTCGTTTGGGGGGCGTTGTTTGCCCGTCCTCCCGAGCGCTTAACTAATCTAACAAGACTATCTGGGGCTGTCAACCCTTTTTTCAAAGTTTTTTGAAAGTTTTTTGCTGCCTTGCTCTGAAACTCCCTCAGGGCAAGGCTTTCAGCCCGAAAACTTTTTTTGATTTTTTCCTGATTTCTCCCCGTTGACCCCTCATCGGACGATCCAAGTCGCCGGCGAGGGGATTTTTGATGGCCAGCAGTTGACCCCCACAAAGGAGGCAGGAGTCTCGCCCAAGATTCGAGGACTTATATATATAGAGTTGGTAAACCCGAGATCGCCAGTGCTGAGGCAGGTGACTTGGGAGTCCCAGGAAGTCATCAAATCTTGGGAAAGGCGCTCAAGGGGCGATTGAGACCGGAAAAAACCCGTAGAATAGTCAGGATTTAGAATCCCGTCATCATTTAGAGACGAACCAACCATGCCTCGTCGCGAAGATATCCAAAAAATTCTTTTACTCGGTTCCGGTCCAATCGTAATCGGACAAGCCTGCGAATTCGACTATTCCGGCACCCAAGCCCTAAAAGCCTTACGAGAAGAGGGCTACTTCACCATCCTGGTCAACTCCAACCCCGCCAGCATCATGACCGACCCAGAGATGGCCGATCGCACCTACATCGAACCCCTCTCCCCCGACATCGTCGAACAGATCATCGCCAAAGAGCGGCCCGACGCCATCCTGCCGACCATGGGAGGACAAACCGCCCTCAACCTAGCCGTGAACCTAGCCGAAACCGGCGTACTGGATAAATATGGAGTCGAACTCATTGGCGCCAAACTGCCCGCCATCCAGAAAGCCGAAGACCGCGACCTATTCAAACAGGCCATGGATAAGATTGGCCTGCAAAGCTGCCCCTCAGGGATTGCCTCAACCCTAGACGAAGCGCGAGCCGTAGGAATCGAGATTGGCTCCTACCCGCTCATTATCCGCCCAGCCTTCACCCTCGGGGGATCTGGGGGCGGCATTGCCTATAACCAAGAAGAATTTGAGGAGATGGCCCAAGGCGGTCTCGACGCCTCCCCAGTGAGTCAGATCCTCGTCGAAAAATCCCTCATCGGCTGGAAAGAGTACGAGTTAGAGGTGATGCGGGACCTCGCCGACAACGTCGTCATTATCTGTTCGATTGAAAACATTGACCCCATGGGCGTTCACACCGGCGACTCCATCACCGTCGCCCCCGCCCAAACCCTGACCGACAAAGAATACCAACGACTGCGGGACGCCTCCATTAAAATTATTCGTGAAATTGGCGTCGAAACTGGCGGGTCAAACATCCAGTTCGCCGTCAACCCCGTCAACGGCGATGTAGTGGTGATTGAGATGAACCCTCGCGTCTCCCGCAGTTCCGCCTTAGCCAGTAAAGCCACCGGCTTCCCCATCGCCAAATTTGCCGCCAAATTGGCCGTGGGCTATACCCTAGACGAAATTCCCAACGACATCACCAAGAAAACCCCCGCCAGCTTTGAACCCACCATTGACTATGTGGTGACCAAAATTCCTCGCTTTGCCTTCGAGAAATTCCCCGGAACCCAGCCGATTCTGACCACACAGATGAAGTCCGTCGGAGAAGCCATGGCCATTGGGCGCACCTTTTGCGAATCATTCCAGAAAGCCTTTCGCTCCCTAGAAACAGGCCATTGGGGCTGGGGTTGCCAGTCAACAGGCAAACTGCCGAGTTTAACCCAAGTGCGGGCGGGATTGCGTCAACCCAACCCAGAACGGATGTTTACCGTGCATCAGGCCCTAACACTGGGGATGTCCGTCGAGGAAGTCTATGAACTGACAGGGATTGACCTCTGGTTCCTGGATAAATTCGCCGAAATGCTGGCCACCGAGAAATGGTTGAAACGAT
>SIHH01000030.1:2214-3990 GCA_004299065.1 Phormidium sp. SL48-SHIP
ATCGCCCCTCTCGGACCTATCCGCCAGCCAAATGCGCGAGGTCAAACAACAAGGCTTTAGCGATCGCCAAATCGCCTTTGCCACGAAATCCACAGAAAACGAAGTGCGTAGCTACCGCAAACAACTCGGCGTGATTCCCGCCTACAAAATGGTGGACACCTGTGCCGCCGAATTTGAATCAGAAACCCCCTACTACTACTCCACCTACGACGAGAGTAACGAACATCTGACCAGCGATCGCCGCAAAGTGATGATTCTCGGCGGGGGACCGAACCGCATTGGCCAAGGGATTGAATTTGACTACTGCTGCTGTCACGCCTCCTTTGCCCTGCGAGACAAAGGCTTTGAGACCATTATGGTCAACTCCAACCCCGAAACCGTCTCAACGGACTACGACACGAGCGATCGCCTCTACTTCGAGCCATTAACCCAAGAAGACGTCCTCAACATCATCGAAGCCGAAAACCCCGAAGGCATTATCATCCAGTTTGGCGGGCAAACTCCCCTCAAACTGGCGGTTCCCCTGGCCCAAGCCAACGCCCCCATCTGGGGAACCTCCCCCGACTCCATTGACGCTTCGGAAGACCGGGAACGCTTCGAGGAAATCCTGCGAGAATTGGACATCCTGCAACCCCCCAACGGCTTAGCCCGCAGCTATAAGGAATCCCTGAAGATTGCCCAACGCATCGGTTACCCGGTGGTGGTGCGTCCGTCCTATGTGCTGGGGGGACGGGCCATGGAAGTAGTCTATTCCGACGAAGACCTCGAACGCTACATGACCTTTGCCGTACAAGTCGAACCCGATCACCCGATTCTGATTGATAAATTCCTAGAGAATGCGATCGAAGTCGATGTGGATGCGATCGCCGACAAAACCGGTGCCGTGGTCATTGGCGGCATCATGGAACATATCGAACAAGCGGGGATTCACTCGGGAGACTCGGCCTGTTCGATTCCCAGCCAAACCCTCTCCGTCGCCGCCCTCAACACCATCCGCGATTGGACGGAGAAACTGGCCCAACGGCTCAATGTAGTGGGCTTAATGAACGTGCAATATGCGGTGCAGGGGGAACTGGTCTATATTATCGAAGCCAACCCCCGCGCCTCGCGAACGGTTCCCTTTGTCTCCAAATCCATTGGCGTTCCTCTGGCGAAATACGCTTCTCGGGTGATGGCGGGAGAAACCTTAGCGGAATTGAACTTCACCCAGGAACTCATCCCCAACCATGTCTCCGTCAAAGAAGCGGTGTTACCCTTCCACAAATTCCCCGGAACCGACACCATTCTCGGACCGGAGATGCGCTCAACCGGGGAAGTCATGGGCATCGACGACAGTTTCGGGAAAGCCTTTGCCAAAGCCGAACTGGCAGCAGGAGAACTCCTCCCCAGCCAGGGAACGGCCTTTATTTCCGTGATTGACCGGGATAAGGAAACCGTGATTCCCATTGCTTTGGAACTTCAGAAGTTGGGCTTTGAGATCCTGGCGACGATGGGAACGGCGGCCGCCCTGAAGGCGGCGGGAGTCGAGAACGTGGGCTTAACCCTAAAACTCTCGGAAGGTCGCCCCAATGTGCTGGATGCGGTGAAGAATAAGCAAATTCAGTTGATTGTGAATACCCCCTCTGGGGAGGATGCCCAAGCCGAAGGTCGTACGATTCGCCGCATGGCGTTGGCCTATAAAATCCCCATTGTCACCACCATTTCCGGGGCGCGGGCCACAGCAGCGGCAATTCGCACCTTGCAGGCTGGCTCCTACCAGGTGAAGGCGTTGCAAGA
>SIHH01000030.1:4090-9026 GCA_004299065.1 Phormidium sp. SL48-SHIP
GCGATTGGGGTTCTCCCACGCTCCGCGATCGCCCCGGCTCCGTTGAGCCTTCTGCTCAGCAACGGCTCATGGGTCAAGCCTTAAGCGACCCCAGGAGTCACCCCAAATTGAAAATGTTATAGTTCAGGGAAGTTTGAGCCAAAGCTTGGAGGCTTGGCTCTGTTGTTGACGCCAACCAAGGAGATCGAGACTCAACCATGCGTGTTTTACTGCTTTATCCCCGATTTCCCAAAAGTTTCTGGTCCTTTGAAAAAACCCTGGAACTGATTGGACGCAAAGCCATGCTCCCTCCCCTGGGACTGGCGACGGTGGCGGCAATTCTGCCCCAAACCTGGGACTATCAACTGGTGGACCGCAACGTGCGAGACGTCACAGAAGCCGAATGGGACTGGGCGGATGTGGTGCTGATGTCAGCCATGATTGTCCAGAAGGAAGATATGTTGAGCCTCGTCACGGAAGCGAAACGCCGAGGGAAACTCGTTGCTGTTGGTGGCCCTTATCCTACGGCGATTCCTCAAGATCTCGAAGCCGTTGACACGGACTATCTGATTCTGGATGAAGGGGAGATTACGCTCCCGATGTTTGTTGAGGCGATCGCACGGGGTGAGAAAAACGGTGTCTTCCGCTCCAACGGGGAAAAGCCAGCGGTAACCGATACGCCAATTCCCCGGTTTGACTTACTGGACTTCGACGCCTACTCAGAGATGTCGGTGCAATTCTCCCGAGGCTGTCCCTTTCAATGTGAGTTTTGCGACATCATCGTACTCTATGGTCGTAAACCCCGCACCAAGTCCCCAGAACAGTTCCTGGCGGAACTTGATCGCCTCCATGAACTCGGCTGGAATCGCAGTATCTTCCTGGTGGACGACAACTTTATCGGCAACAAGCGCAACGTGAAGCGACTGCTGCAAGCCTTACAACCCTGGATGGTGGACCATAACTATCCCTTCTCCTTCGCCACGGAGGCCTCAGTAGACTTGGCTCAGGACCAGGAGTTGATGGATCTGATGGTGGCCTGCAACTTCGGTTCCGTCTTCCTGGGGATTGAAACCCCCGACGCCGAGAGTCTAGCGGTCACCAAAAAGTTTCAGAATACCCGCGATCCCCTCAGTGACGCCGTTATCAACATTTCCAAGTCAGGATTACGGGTCATGGCTGGCTTTATTATCGGCTTTGACGGGGAAAAATCCGGCGCCGGCGATCGCATCGTTGAGTTTGTGGAAAAAACCGCCATCCCCACCGCCGTCTTTAGTATGTTGCAGGCGCTCCCGGATACGGCATTATCCCACCGCTTGGAGAAAGAAGGACGGTTACGAGCCACCAACGGCAACATTAACCAAACCACGTTAATGAACTTTGTCCCCACCCGTCCCCTCGAAGAAATCGCTCGGGAATATATTGACGCCTTCTGGCGACTGTATGATCCTGTGGTCTTTCTCAATCGTACCTATCGCCATTTTCGCTTCCTGGGCGAAGCCACCTATCCCCATAAAGGGAAAGCCACCCGTAAAAACACCTCCTGGGTGGTGATTCGGGCCTTGTTAACCCTGTGCTGGCGACAGGGACTGGTGCGGAAGACTCGTTTTGTCTTCTGGCGCAATCTCTGGCTGATGTATCGCCATAACCCTGGCGGAATTAGCAGTTATCTCTCGGTTTGCGCTCAAGCGGAGCATTTCCTGGAATATCGGCAAATTGTCAAAGATGAGATTGAGGCCCAGTTGGCAGATTATCTGGCACAGGAGGAACGCAAGGCAATGAAAGCCGCTTCAGAACCGGCACCATCGGAGGTAGCCGTTTAATTACGGCAAAAATCCTGACAGAAGAGGGTTCTGGCGTAGAAATTCCTCTATGATTTGTAGCGAAGGAATTGCGAGACCCGCTCTATGGCTTTTGAATACCCCGAAGACCTCAGATATCTGGACTCTCACGAGTATGTACGCCTCGATGGTGAAATTGCCACCATCGGGGTAAGTGCCTTTGCCTTAGATGAATTGGGCGATATTGTCTTTCTCGAATTGCCGGAAGTGGGCGATACCCTGTCTAAAGGGGAAACCTTTGCCTCCATTGAGTCGGTGAAAGCCGCCGAAGATCTCTATGCACCCATTTCCGGGACGGTGATCGATCGCAATGAAGATGCACTCGCCTCCCCGGAAGGATTGGCGGCTGATCCCTATGGGGAAGGTTGGCTGGTTAAAGTTCGCCTCGATAATCCTGAGGATGAACTCGAAGATACTCTCAGTGCTGAAGAATATCGCGCTCAAGTTGAAGGAGACGATTGAGTCAAAAACAGACAATTAAATAAAGACAGTTATTGTCAGTAAAACCCTTGCTATCAAAGGGTTTTCTGGTTCATAATTGTCTTTGTTGTTGTGACTTTTTATTTTTGCAAAGACGTTTAAATAAATGAGTGGGTTGCTGCTGCATTTAAGTATGACAACGTGTCATACTTAAAGATAAATCTCATAGAACACCCTTAGGGGATGATTGTCATCAGTTCTAGAGTGCGCGTTCGCTCCCGTGAGAGTGGGGTCGTCAAGTGTCACACGCAGTTAACAAGCAAAACTACTCTTTTATTACCACGTGCGATCGCGGGAACCCGAATCACCCCTAACCTGATCAGCAGCCAAACTCACCAACATGGAAACCATCAACCTGAAACTCCAAGGGATGAGTTGTGCATCCTGTGCGAACACCATTGAGAAATCCTTATCCCGAGTTTCCGGGGTAACCACTTGCAACGTCAACTTTGCCCTCTCTCAAGCCACCGTTGAGTACCAAAGCCAACAAACCGACGTCGAACGTCTAATTGCGGCCGTTGTCGATGCTGGGTATCAGGCCCAACCCGTCACATCTCCCCTAGAAGAGAGTGACGAAGAACAAGCCGCCAACCAAGCCGAACAACGGGAACTCACCCAAAAAGTCATCGTTGGCGGTGTTGTCAGTGCCATTATCGTGATTGGGGCTATTCCGGCGATGACCGGGTTAGACATTCCCGGTTTTCCCATGTGGCTACATCACCCCATCCTGCAACTGGTGTTGAGTTTGCCGGTGTTTGTGTGGTGTGGTAGCAAAATCTTCATCAGTGCCTGGAAAGCCTTAACCCGCCATACAGCGGATATGAACACCCTAGTCAGCGTGGGAACCATCGCCGCCTACGCCTACTCCCTCTGGACCACCTTCTTTCCCCAATTTTTCGAGGCCCAGGGACTCCCCATCGACTATTACTACGAAATTGCCGTTGTTATCATCACCCTGATCCTTTTAGGGAGATTGCTAGAGAACCGGGCTAAGAAACAAACGTCCGAGGCCATTCGTAAATTAATGGGATTGCAGGCCAAAACGGCCCGTGTCATCCGAGATGGCCAGGAACAGGATATTCCCGTAGAAGCCGTTGAAATTGGCGATGTGGTGGTTGTCCGTCCCGGCGAGAAGATTCCGGTTGACGGAGAAATCCTAGAGGGACAATCGACTATTGATGAGTCGATGGTGACGGGAGAGTCGATCCCGGTTCAGAAAGCATCTGGCGACGAGGTGATTGGGGCCACAATCAACAAAACCGGGAGTTTTCGTTTCCGGGCCGCCCGAGTTGGCACAGATACCGTGTTGGCCCAAATTGTGCGTTTAGTGCAAGAGGCCCAGGGAAGCAAAGCCCCAATTCAGAAAATCGCCGATCGCATCACCGGTTGGTTTGTCCCCGTCGTGATTGCGATCGCCATCGTGACCTTCATCCTCTGGTTCAACTTCACCGGCAATCTCACCCTGGCCACCGTTACCACCGTGAGCGTTTTAATTATCGCCTGTCCCTGTGCCTTGGGCCTGGCCACCCCCACCTCAATCATGGTCGGAACCGGACTCGGGGCCGAACATGGCGTTCTCATCAAAGGGGCCGATAGTTTAGAAATCGCCCATAAGATTCAAGCCATTGTCCTCGATAAAACCGGAACCCTGACTCAAGGACAACCCACCGTGACCGATTATGTCACCGTTGGGGGAACCGAACGAGAACTCGACTGGTTACGACTGGCGGCGGCGGTGGAACGTCAATCAGAACATCCCCTAGCCGAAGCCGTGGTGAACTATGCCGAGGCCCAAGGAATCGAACAGCCACTTCCCTCAGTTACTGACTTTCAGGCCCGGGAAGGAATGGGAGTCGAAGGAACCGTCGAGGGGCAACGAGTGCAAATTGGAACCAGCCGTTGGATGGCCGAGTTAGGCTTAGACACTCAGGCGTTAGACGATCGCCGTCAACAATGGCAACACCAGGCCAAAACCACCGCCTGGTTAGCCATTGATGGGAACATTGAGGGCTTATTTGGCATTGCCGATGCCCTCAAACCCTCATCGATGGAGGCGGTGAAACAGCTCCATCGTCGGGGTTTAGAAGTAGTGATGCTGACAGGAGATAACCAGCAAACCGCCGAGGCGATCGCCCAAGAAGTCGGGATTGACCGTATTTTTGCCGAAGTGCGTCCCGATCAGAAGTGCGATCGCGTCAAAGAGTTGCAATTAGAAGGCAAAATTGTTGCCATGGTCGGCGATGGCATCAATGACGCTCCGGCACTGGCTCAAGCCAATGTGGGCATGGCCATTGGAACCGGAACCGATGTGGCGATTTCTGCCAGTGATATTACTCTCATTTCCGGCGATTTACGGGGAATTGTCCTGGCCATTGATTTAAGCCGGGCCACGATGAACAATATCCGTCAAAATCTCTTCTTTGCCTTTGCCTACAACAGTCTCGGGATTCCCTTGGCAGCGGGAGTTCTCTATCCCCTTGTGGGTTGGCTGCTCAATCCCGTCTTTGCCGGTGCTGCGATGGCGTTGAGTTCGCTGTCCGTGGTGACCAATGCCTTGAGATTGCGTAAGACGAAACGGGTGGGATAGGGGAAAAAGGCATAACCCACCCCAAACCCCTCCCAAGAGGGGATGGCAATAG
>SIHH01000030.1:9036-9927 GCA_004299065.1 Phormidium sp. SL48-SHIP
AGGTTATGACCTGCTTCCCTTTCTCCGTGTCCTCGGACAACCACAAGGGATTGCCCCTACGTGGTTCTCCCTCTTCCCTTCCTCCCCTACTGCCTACTGCCTGTTCTTGCCCCTGTTGTTTATTTGGACTACTTTGATGAAGCTTGTTGACAAAATCCTCATAACCTGCATTAGTGTCGCTATTCTGGGAGCAGGAGGAGCGATCGCGATGCCGGGGTCTTCTGACGTTGATCCCAACTCAACTGAATCCCAACCGTTTGAACAGATTGAGCAACCCCTCGGGGTGAAAGTCGCCGTGACCCTGGGTGGTTTAGGCTTAATAGGATTGGAACTCTGGTGGTTTTTGGGTCAACGCGACCCCTCAGATTAGGTGATTGACACGAAACCGCAACGAAACCGCCCAGCGTGAATCTGAGTCATGCGTCCATTTTCAGCTTGAGGATGCCCAGACTTTCCCCACTACACCCAATTTCTGGAGGTACAAACGACATGGCTGCAAGCCACACAAGCATGATTATCAGTGAGGCGATTGGGGTTCCCCCACGCTCCGCGATCGCCGGGAAACCCCAATGGGCGATCGCTCAAGCCTCCACAGAAGCCGATTTTGGCATTTGTGATGAGTCAGATAAAACCGAAGACAGCGAAGAGGAGGCGGCATCAGAAAGCTGCGCGGTTCCCGAGGCTGGCGAGAGTGCGACTGAAGCCCCAGCCAGTGAGACAGAAGCGTCACAGCCGGCCGATCCCGGTGGGTCACAATCGTTATCTTGGGACACAGTCACAACCTTACCGATGGCGATGGTCATTCCCGTGGTCATCGTCATCACCATTCCAGCAGTTTGGCTCATTTTCAAACGACGCTCTAACAGCCAGCTTTAAGAGTTTCCCGTCGTT
>SIHH01000030.1:9937-11034 GCA_004299065.1 Phormidium sp. SL48-SHIP
GTCGTTGTTAAGTTAGTCGTTTTTAAGTTCTCCGTTTTCATAGGTTTTCATTTATGCGTAAACGCTCTCAACCCTGGATTCAGCGAAAATCACGCTTTATCATCGCCGCGATCGCAGCCTTAGGGGCCGTCATCACAGCCTATCTAGCGATTACCGCCTTCGCCGATGTCTCCGCCGCTTGTCCCACTGAAGGCTGCGATAAAGTCCTCTCCAGTCCCTATGCGGTGGTCTTTGGTTTACCTCTGGCCCTGTTTGGGTTCTTGGCTTATGTGGCTATGGGAGTGTTTGCTGTCGCCCCCTGGCTGATTAACCCAGAGACGAAGAAATCGCAGCGTCGTACTGTAGAGGATTGGACTTGGCGATTTTTGCTGATCGGCAGTGTCGCCATGGGGGTATTTAGTGCCTATCTCATGTACATCATGGTGTTTGAGATTCAGTCCTTCTGTCTCTACTGTCTCGCCTCGGCTATTTGTGCCTTAGCCTTATTAGGGCTGACGCTGGCGGGACAACATTGGGAGGATATTGGGCAAGTCATCTTTACCGGAATTATCGTCGCCTTTATTACCTTTGTCGGTTCTCTGGCCATCTACTCGCCAATTCATAGCCCGACAGCCGAAACGGAAACCAGTAGTGGTTATGCCATCAGCACCACCTCAACCCCTGATAGTATTGCCCTGGCTCAACATCTACGAGAGCGTGGCATCAAGATGTATGGGGCGTTTTGGTGTGATTTCTGTCAACGTCAAAAAGAATTGTTTGGCCGGGAAGCCGCTGAGGAACTCGATTACGTCGAATGTGATGAGAATGGGGTTAATCCGAACCCCGCCGCCTGTCAAGCCGCTGGAATTCAGAGTTATCCCTCTTGGGAGATTGATGGAGAACTTCAGCGGGGACTGATTCCCCTGAATGAATTAGCCGATTTATCGGGATATACCGGTTCCCGTGATTTTCAAGCCAATTAAGCCTGATCAAGCCTTTGTTTTATGCGTTATCCTCTTCCTCGATTATCCCGTCGTCAACTGCTTACGCTTATGGCGGGGACGACGGGTGCTGTGCTATTAACTCAATGTCGCGGACAAGGGCGATCGCCCGTCACA
>SIHH01000030.1:11134-13705 GCA_004299065.1 Phormidium sp. SL48-SHIP
ACCGACACCGAGTTGATGGCCCAAGCGGTGGAAAGGTCCGCCGATGGCCTGTTGCAAGTCCGCTTGGAAGCGGCGGCCAGCCAGTTAAATGTGGCCGGACAGGAAATCCCCATCTTCACCTATAACGGCCAGTTCCCGCCGCCGCGTTTAGAAGCTTCTCCCGGCGATCGCGTTCGCATCGAGTTCCACAATCGCCTAGACGAACCCACCAATCTGCATTTCCACGGATTGCATATTCCCCCCACGGGAAATGCCGATAATACGTTCTTGGAGGTAGCCCCTGGAGGGAGTCAACGCTATGAGTTTACGATCCCCGAAGACCATCCGGCGGGAACGTTTTTCTATCATCCTCACTATCATGGCTGGGTCGCCCATCAGGTGTTGGCTGGCCTGGGGGGACTCTTTGTGATCCGAGGTGATCTCGATGAGATTCAGGAAGTTCAACAAGCCACGGAACAATTTGTCATCCTCAAGGATTTTGCCACCGATTTCAGGGATGTATCCGGGGGACATATGGCTATGATGGCGGGACGAGAAGGGGAGTTTGTCACCGTTAATGGGGAGATAAGGCCCAGTTGGAGGGTTCCTAATGGTGAACTCTTGCGGTTGCGGTTTGTTAATACCTCCAACGCCCGCTTTTATAATCTTGCCTTAGACGATCGCCCCTTTTATCTCATTGCTACCGATGGCGGGGCGATCGCACAACCGAGGGAACTATCAGAATTATTACTCTCTCCGGGGGAACGGGCCGATGTCTTAGTTCGCGGTGATGAGGGTGCAGCCTCAGTGAACTTAGTCAATCGTCCCTACAGTCGCGGCCGTATGGGCGGTGGCATGATGGGCAATGGAGGTGGAATGGGCCGCATGGGCCGGGGTCGGATGGGACGCATGGGGGGCCGAGAGTCTGATGAGGCTGAAGTCTTGGCAACGATTAGCTATGACGGAGACCCGGTTTCGGGGCGATCGCTGCCCCGTCAATTGCGGCCCGTGGACACCTTACCCGAACCGAGTCAAACCCGCCGGTTTGTCTTCAATCATGGTATGGCTCGGGGGCAAGGAATGGTGTTTTTAATCAATGGAAAGACCTTTGACGGCGATCGCACCGATGTGCAAGTGCAACTCGGCCAGGTTGAGGATTGGGAAATCGTTAATGAGGGAATGTTCGATCACCCGTTCCACCTGCATACCAACCCCTTTCAGGTGATGAGTCGTAATGGCCAGCCTGAACGCGATCGGGCCTGGAAAGATGTGGTGTTAGTCAAAGCCGGGGAGACGGTTCGTCTTCGCACTCGCTTCCAGGACTTTCCAGGCCGAACCATGTACCACTGTCATATTCTCGATCATGAAGATCAAGGCATGATGGGGATTGTGGAGATGCAAGCCTAGGGGTTCATCAGCCGCTGTTTGGCGATTTGCCAGAAGGCTTCGAGTTCCTCGACGCTATAGTCCGAGAGAGGGCGATCGCAGGCGGCTTCGACTTGGCTAAAGCGGGCCAGGAAGCGATCGTGGGTTCCCTGGAGGGCCGCTTCGGGGTCGAGGTCATACCAGCGGGCCAAGTTCACCAACACAAAGAGTAAATCTCCGAGTTCCTCCTCTTGGCGTTGGCGACTTTCGTGGGCGATCGCCTCCTGAAATTCCCCGAGTTCTTCCTGGAATTTTTGCCAAACATCCTCCACCTTATCCCACTCAAAGCCCACGGCAGCGGCTTTTTGAGAAATCTTCTGACTGGCTTTTAACGGCGGTAGCGTGCGAGCATAACGGGCTAACTTAGAACTGAGTTGTGTCTCATCTTCTCCCTTTTCCGCCGCTTTAATCGCCTGCCAGGTTTCCCGAACTTGATCGGGGGTCTTGGCGTCAGCATCGGCAAAGACATGAGGGTGACGACGAATCAATTTTTCGGTGATCCCCTCGGCGACCTCTGTTAGGGAAAAATCCCCCGCTTCCTGAGCGATTTGGGCCTGTAACACAACCTGGAGTAAGAGGTCTCCGAGTTCCTCAGAAATATGCTCAGAATCTCCCCGACGAATGGCATCGACGCTTTCATAGGCTTCTTCGATGATATAGGGGATCAAGCTTTCCGGGGTTTGTTCTAAATCCCAAGGACATCCGCCCTCGGGATCACGGAGTTGGGCGACCACCTGAATCAGCTGGTCTAGGGCAGTCAGGGCGTTAGACGATGGAGAGGGGCGATCGCTCATAGGTCGTTGAAAGGCTCGTTGATATTTTAGTGTAACGTTTAGTTAAATCCTCTTGCATCTGCGGGACCCACTTCTTATAGTAGTAATCAGAAGCAAATACAACGCTTCTGAAACAGATAACACACAGCGCAGTCCACATTAGTTAAAGAGGTAAACACGCTGTTAATTCTAACATCTGTTCAACTCCAACAAACAACGGCATCCGCCCAAGCGACTGAAACTTCCACCACCTAGTTGACCCGGAGCAATGCAGCTTCAACCCTCCCTGGGGAGATTGACCTGTTGCATCTCCAAGATGTCTTTAGAAACATGGGGAAATCACTCGTCCGACTGGTCTGGGTGCCGTTGTTATTTTGATGGTATTATTTTGATG
>SIHH01000030.1:13805-22832 GCA_004299065.1 Phormidium sp. SL48-SHIP
TTATTTTGATGGTATTATTTTGATGATATTGTTTTGACGGTGTTATTCTGATGGTTTTGATAAGCTAGGGAACATCAAGACCTTTAGCCGTTCATCATTTATGAGTTCAAAACAACCCGCTTGGTCGACTGGTGTGACCCGAGTTGGGCAGGAGTTTGAGTCTACCGCCTTAGAATTACTATCCGGTCAGGTTCCCGACACACTTCAGGGAACCCTCTATCGTAACGGTCCCGCGCGACTCCAGCGGGGCGATCGCCATGTGGGCCATTGGTTTGACGGCGACGGGGCCATTCTTGCCGTCGAGTTTAACCAGGGCCAAGCTAGAGGTCAATATCGGTTCGTACAAACCGCCGGCTACCAAGCCGAAGCCGAAGCTGGAACCCTTCTCTACGGAGGTTACGGAACCCAAGCCTCGGGATCTCTCCTCAGCCGCTGGCGGAACCCCCCCAAAAACGCCGCCAACACCTCCGTATTAGCCCTTCCCGACCGTCTCCTAGCCCTCTGGGAAGGGGGCAAACCCCATGTCCTCAATCCCAAAACCCTCGACACCCTAGGATTAGAAGACATCCAACTTCCCACCTACTCAGCCCATCCCAAATGGGATCATCACAGCGGCGAGATCTTCAACTTCGGCATCGATTATGGCCGGCAAAACGTCCTAAATCTGTTCATCTGCGACAGCCAAGGAACCCTAAAACGCCAAGGCCGACATCCCCTCGATAAGATGTCCCTCATTCACGACTTTGTTCTCGCCGGAGACTATCTCGTCTTTTTCCTCCCTCCCCTAGACGTTCCCCTATTGCGGATTCTCTTCGGCCTAACCACCATTAAAGATGGCTGTCGCTGGGTTCCCAGTCTCGGAACCCAAATCCTGATTTTCGACCGTCACAGCCTCAATCTCGTCAGTCGCGGCGAAGCTGATCCCTGGTTTCAATGGCATTATGGCAACGGATACGTCAATGAAGCCGGCCATATTGTCGTGGATGTGGCGCGTTACCCCGACTTCACCACCAATCAACGACTCGCCGAAATTGCCAGCGGCCACACCAACACCGCCGCCGAAGCCCACCTCGATCGCCTCATTCTCGACCCGCAAACCGCTAACATCTTAGCCAGTGAGTCCTTGTGCGATCGCTCCTGCGAATTTCCCACGGTTGCCCCAAATCAAGTCGGCCGCAACGCTTCAGCCTTCTATCTGTCCCTACATCGTCCCAACGTCAACACCGCCCAAGACCTCTACGGGGCGATCGGGCGTTACGATGTCGAGCAAGGGACCCTAGAGAGTTTTGACTTTGGCGACAGTCGTTATCCCACAGAACCCATTTACACCCCCAACGGCGAAGGTGGCGGCTGGCTGCTAACGGTCGTTTATGATGGCAACGGCGATCGTTCTGAAGTCTGGATCTTCAACGCCGCACACCTCGACGAACCGGTTTGTCGTCTCGGCTTACCCGAGGTCATCCCCATCGGCTTCCACGGAACCTTCAGCAATACGTTAAATTAAGGAACGCAGCCAAAAATCATCAAGAGAGGGCACGCCACTTGCGGATTGCCCCCACTATTGCCTGTTACCGATTGCTAGCTTGCCTATTGCCTTCTCTTCCCCTCTTGCCTCTTGCCTCTTGCCTCTTGCCTCTTGCCTTACCTAATTATGACCTCCCCCGAACCTCAACCCAGCTTCGTCAAACTCGCCATGCGGAATATGGTCCGTAAAGGTGGAAAATCTCTCTATCACTTCTTTTTAACAACCTTTGGACTTCTCGCCCTACTGGTGGGACTCGCCTATCTAACCCACTAAACCCGTCATGGCCATTCTTCTTGATTTGAGCGTACAACACCATGAGGGACTTGCCCGAGATCATCCCCGAGATCATCTTGATAGTTTAGTCAGTGAAACCCTGTGGTGCGATCGCCTCCAAGCATGGCTAGCGAATCTTTCCCCCGAGGAAATCCCCCAAGGAAACCATCCACCCTTGGGGTATGAACTCTGCTTGCGGTTCACCGATGACGCGGAAATTTGTCAGCTAAATCGTCAGTACCGACACAAAGACCAGCCGACGGATGTGTTAGCGTTTGCAGCAATGGAGTCTGAAATACCGCAGATCGGTGCAGCCTTACCGCTATCTCTCGGGGATATCGTCATCTCCCTCGATACCGCTCAACGACAGGCCCAACCCCTCGGTCATTCATTAGACAGTGAGTTAACCTGGTTAGCGGCCCACGGTTTCCTGCATCTACTGGGATGGGATCACCCCGATGACGAGAGTTTAGCGGCGATGCTTCAGCGTCAGGTGCAGCTACTCGCGTGCGTCGAGATAGCTGTTAACCTTGATCTGCCTCGGATTCTCTCCAAGACCCCTTCCTAGGATTGTGTAGGATGAATCTAAATCTTTTTGAGGCTATCGCCGAACGTCCCAAGACTCGCTATCTCATGTCCCCCGGTCCGCCGAATCCGACTCCCAAGAATAAGGCCTATGATCGTCAGTTATCCTGGCAAGTGGCCCAGAGTCTCTGGGCCAGCTTTCGTTATGCGACTCAGGGTATTGGTTATGCGTTCGCCACCCAGCGTAACTTTCGTATCCATGTGCTGATTGGTTCGATCGCCCTAGGCTTAGGACTCTCCCTAAATCTCGAAGCCGTCAAAATGGCGGTGATTGCCCTAACCATTGGTTTGGTGTTGGCCCTGGAACTGATAAACACGGCTATTGAGTCCGTAGTGGATCTGACGGCCCAACAGACCTATCACGACTTAGCCAAAATTGCCAAAGACTGTGCAGCGGGGGCCGTCTTGGTGGGGGCGATCGCCTCCCTGATTGTGGCCCTATCCCTACTCATTCCCCCCCTCTGGACTCGTCTGTCCTCCCTACTGGGCTAATCTAATCCTCCTATCTCCCCCTAGATTCCATGATCATCGTCATCGACAATTACGACAGTTTCACCTACAACCTAGTTCAATACCTCGGAGAACTCGGACAAACCCTACCTGTCGCTGCCGAGATTCAGGTTTACCGTAATGACTGCATCAGCATTGAGCAAATTCGTCAACTCAATCCCGATGGCTTGGTCATTTCGCCAGGACCCGGTCGTCCCGAGGATGCCGGGGTGTCGTTGGCGGTGATTGAGGAGTTGGGGCCGACGTTACCCATTTTGGGAGTTTGTCTGGGCCATCAGAGTATGGGCCAGGTCTTTGGCGGTCAGGTGGTTGCGGCGGGGGAACTGATGCACGGGAAAACCTCCCCCATCTACCACAACAATCAGGGGGTATTTGCCGGTTTAGAGAACCCCTTTACCGCAACCCGCTATCATAGTCTGGTCATTGATCGCGCCACTTGTCCCGAGGTGTTAGAGATTACTGCCTGGGTCGAAGATGGCACGATTATGGGCGTGCAACATCGTGAGTATCCCCATATTCAAGGGGTACAGTTTCATCCAGAGAGTATTTTGACCGGATCGGGGAAGGCGTTGTTGCATAATTTCTTGGTGAGTCTCAAACAGGCCGCAACGGTCTAAGTATGACGGTATGAAACGGCGACAACTGATTCGGTATTTGCAAGTGGGGGCGATCGCCACCACCGTAACTGGCCTAACCGGGACTGGCCGAACCGGCCGAACCGGGAGAGGACTGGCCCAATCCCCACCCCAGGGACGATTAGAAATCGAATACTTGGGTCACACCTGTTTCCGCTTTACCGGTGGGGGTCGCCGGGTTCTCACCAATCCCTTCCGCCCGGGAGGCTGTACAGCAGGCTATCCTGAACCGGATGTTGAGGATGCTGATGTGGTTCTCGTCAGTAGTTTTCTCCTCGATGAAGGGGCCGTCGAGAATGTCCCTGAGAGTAAATTGCTATTTGAGTCGGGGATTTTCCAACTGCAAGGAATGCGTTTTGAGGGAATTGCGATCGCCCACGATCGCCTCAATGGACGACGCTTTGGCACGAATATGATGTGGCGTTGGCAACAGGGGGGCCTGAATATCGTGCATCTTGGCGGCGCGGCGGCCCCCATCGGCAACGAACAGCGGATTCTCCTCGGCCGTCCTGATGTGGCCTTGATTCCCGTCGGCGGCGGCGACAAAGCCTATAACCCCGAAGAAGCCAAAGCCGCCATTAACCGCCTCAATCCTCGCATCGTTATTCCCACCCATTACCGTACCGCCGCCGCTGATGAGGAGGCCTGTGATATTAAACCCCTTGACGACTTCCTCGCGATGATGGAGGGAACCCCAATCCGTCAACAGTCCGATAACCAGATTGTTCTAACCCCCAACGATCTCCCCGAGGGCGATCGCCTCATGCTTGTTCTGACTCCTCCCCTGTCGTAACCCGTCAACTCATCTCCATGTCCAATTTCTACCCCTACGCCCAACGTCGCCAACAACTTCTCAGTAAACTCAATCAGGGAACCGCCATTTTTAGAAGTGCGCCCATGGCGGTGATGCACAACGACGTGGAATATACCTTCCGCCAAGATAGTGACTTTTTCTATCTCACCGGCTTTAACGAACCCGAAGCCGTGGCCGTCCTGGCCCCCCACCATGATGAGCATCAGTTTATCCTCTTCGTGCGCCCCAAGGACTTAGAACGGGAGATTTGGACCGGTTATCGCACTGGGGTTGAGGCGGCCCAGGAGCGATATGGGGCGGATATCGCCTATTCCATCGAGGAACTCGACGAGAAGCTACCGGAGTACCTCAAAGGGGGCGATCGCATCTACTACCACCTCGGACGAGACGAAGCCTTCAACAATCGCATCCTCCGTCATTGGCGCAAACAACTAGCCCTCTACCCCAAACGAGGAACCGGCCCCATCGCCCTCGAAGATCCCAGCCCCCTCCTCCATCCCTTGCGGCTGGTGAAAACCCCCGAAGAACTACAACTGATGCGCCAAGCGGCCGACATCGCCGTGGACGCCCATAACCTCGCCCGCGACATCGCCCAGCCCGGACGCTACGAGTACGAAGTGCAAGCGGAGATGGAACGGCTGTTTACCCTTCATGGAGGAAGTCCCGCCTATCCCTCCATTGTCGCCTCTGGGGGCAACGCCTGCATCCTGCATTATGTCGAAAACACCCGGCAGATGGAAGAGGGCGATTTACTCCTCATTGATGCCGGTTGTTCCTATCAGTATTATAACTCAGATATTACCCGAACTTTTCCAATTTCCGGCAAATTTTCCCCGGAACAAAAAATCATCTATGAACTGGTTTTAGAAGCCCAAAAACAGGCGATCAGCAAAATCGCCCCCGGTATTCCCTACAACGAACATCACGACATCGCCGTTCGCGTCATTGTCGAAGGCCTACTCGACCTCGGCTTACTCTCGGGAGACCCCGATGAACTCATCGAAGCCGAACAATATAAACCCTTCTATATGCACAAAACCGGGCATTGGCTAGGCTTAGATGTCCATGATGTGGGGGTCTATCAACATGGAGAAGATAACTGGCATATCCTGCAACCTGGAAATGTCCTCACCGTCGAACCAGGTATCTATATTTCGCCCTACCTGAAACCCGCCAGCCGAGAAGTGGATGATGTCACGATTGAACAGCCTCCTGTTGACCCCAAATGGCATGGAATTGGGGTGCGAATTGAAGATGATGTTCTGGTGACTGAATCCGGGTGTGACATTCTAACCGCTGGCGTTCCTAAATCCGTGGACGCTATGGAACGATAATGACCTTTACCTAATGCCCTATCCCACCTTTAACGTCCTCCTTTTCTATCAACCTCCGGGGTCGGTTCATCGTCCGACGATTATTTCTGAGAATGAAATTTTATGCGGGGCGGCGTTCAAAACCGAGTCTCGATTTAATCGACTCAAACAACTCGAAGCCCCCATCGGAACCTATGATATTGCCCCTCTCATTGCCCAAATTCCGGCGATTCAATATCCTGAATTAGTGGTGGTTCGGGCGGACGCCACTCGTCTGAACTTTCCCACCAACTTACACCTCTTAAACTGTCCTAAATTACTCATTATCGGAGACACGCAACATTTAGAAACCCCCATCCGTACTCTGACGGACTATGCCGTTCAGGAAGGCTTTGATTTCGTGATGTCTGACCATAAACGGCAGCATCTTCATTTTTTCCAAGAAGCGGGCTGTAAGAACGTATTTTGGCTCCCTGGCTTTAACATTTACCCTCACCCTCAACCCCCTTGTCCTAACCCAGAGTATCCGGTGTCATTTGTCGGACAAATTGGCCCCTTACATCCCTATCGTTATTATATTCTCGATGAGATGACCACTCGGGGAATCCCCCTAGAAACCTTTAGCGGTAGTCAGGAGAAAGCGGCTGAAGTCTATGTTAAAAGTCAAATCAACCTCAATGTGAGTCTCAATGGGGACTTGAATATGCGGGTGTTTGAGGTGTTATCAAGTGGCGGATTTTTGCTCACTGATAAACTTAAACCAGAAGCAGGGTTGGAGGCATTATTTGAAGTTGGCAAACATCTGGATACCTATGAGAGTAAAGCGGACTTATACCAGAAAATACAGTATTACTTAAATCATCCAAAATTAACGCAACAGATAGCCAAAGCAGGCTGTGAGTTGTTTTGGCAACAGCATCAGCCAGAACAGAAGGTTCAACAGCTTTTAGACCATCTTCAAGGTCGTTTGTTGCCGAATTTCTATCAAGCGACCTCTGATTTACGCAGTCAGTTTGTGACCAGTACCGATACGGGCGATCGCCACCAGCATCTTGCCTTTTATGAGTATATCCAAGAACAACATCGGCAAATTCCTAAGTTAAACCTTATCATTTGGGGAGAGTGTGATCCTCGCTGGGTGGCTGATGTCGTAGATTTATCTCGCTTACAAGTCTATTGGGTATCTCCGCCTCGAAACTCTGCTGTATCGTCTCAACTCTTAGAAACCTGTCAATTGGGCGATCGCATCGAATATCTCACCCCCTCAGATATCGCCAAACATCCCGAATTTCGGGAACTCTCCACGGACAATCTCAGCCATCAAACCATTTTGGTGGTCGATATTCAGCAATACGAGACGGGACAGTTAATTCCCCTACTAAAATCCCTACTAGCCCATACCTTAGTCTTAACCTGTCCCCAAGGTTTCCCCAGTCCTGATCGGCTAGAGTCCTTAAATCAAGACCTGTTTCAATACTACTTCTTTCAGGTTTCCTTTGACCCCCTCGCTTATCGTCTCAATGTTATTACCCCGTTTAACCCGAGTTTTCGGTCTCTCTTAGATATCGTTGATAACTATCACAAGAATCCGGGCGATCGCCAGGCCCTCCATCTCGTCCGACAACTGCGTAAAGCCGTCACCCAACAATGGCTAAATCTCGCCTATACCGAACTCTCCGACCAAATTGATGGGCAACTTGGCGACCTCCATTCAGCCCTCTTAGATAGTCCCTTACGCCAAGACACCCTCAACGAAGACGACCGGCGATTTTTCCAGAAACTCCAACAACTCTTTAGCCCCAAAACCCCCGAGAATCGCCTTTCCCAAGCCTTTCTCGCCGCCACCCTCTATGGCTATCCCCATCAATTCCCCATTTCCTATCACGACCTCCCCTTTCCCGGTTGGCTAAATGAATTTCTCCTAGCCTACGTCTTATCCACACCGCGAATTTTTCAAGACCCCGGCGATGTAGAAAAATACCACACTCACCTAGAGAATTGGCTTAGCTATCTCCATCCAAACATTCTCAATCATCCCAATAGTCCCAGTTGGCAAGCCGTAAACGAAGTCTTTGCCGAACGGGCGAACTTAACGCCTTTATATTTCAGCCAACGCAGTCCCCTCCGGCTACAAAAGAAGCGGGCCGACCTTCTCGAACAAATCCTCTACCAACAGCGATCGCCCCTCAGTTACAAATTTCCTCCCCGTCCCCCCCGGACTAAAATTCGCATCGGGGTTTTAGCCAACAACTACAGAGACAATCCCCAAACCTACTACAACCTTGCCGGTATTAAACATCTCGATCGCAGCCAATTTGAAATTTATCTCTATAGCCTCCAGATCACAAAAGAAACCTACGAAGACTACTGCTGGAATTATGCCGATGAAGTCGTCCCCCTGGGCCATCTGAATCTCTTACAACGAGTTCATACCATCCGTTCCGATGACCTAGATATTTTGCTAATTGGTAGTAACCTCGTCACCCGGTCATCTCCCCTCACCTTCCTCTGTAGCTATCGACTGGCCCGCCATCAGATTACCAACCTCTCCTGTTTAACCACCACCGGAATGCGTCACATCGACGCCTACATCGCCGGAACCCTCACCGCCAACCATCCCATCGACCATAGCGAAACCCTCCTCACCCTAGAGGGGTCAGGCCTGTGTTTCGACCTTCCCCAAGACCAACCTGATTTAACCGTCAAAATCGAGCGATCGCAGTGGCATCTCCCCGAGAATACCACCGTCTTCATCTCCACCGCCCATATGCGACTTCTTCACCCCGAAGTTCGCCAAACCTGGGCCAAACTCCTCGCCGAGACTCCCAACAGCATCCTCGTCCTCCATCCCTTCGGCGACGACTGGCGACCCCATCGGGAACTAGAAATGCCCTTTTTCCGGCAAATGCAACAGGTTCTGCAACAGCATCAAGTCGCCTTAAAACGATTATTACTTGTGAAGTCTCTCCCGAGTTGCCGCGACCTCCGCTATCTCCTCAAACAAGCCGACATTTACCTCGACGCCTTTCCCCACTCCCAAGCCAGCAGCCTCCTCCATCCCCTACAAGTCGGTCTCCCCATCGTCGCCCTAGAAACCAAACAAGGTCCTCTCAGCCAAGGGGCCGCCCTCCTCCGAGAACTCGGACTCCCCCACCTCGTCACCCAAACCCCCGACGACTACCGACAACTGGCCCAAAACCTCGCCAGCAACCCCGACCTACGACAACAAACCCAACGCCAACTGCAAAACCAAATGGCCACCTCGCCTCCCTTCCTCAACACCCAACAATTCGCCCAAAACCTCACCCACCTTTATCTCAAACTCCTCTAACCTTCTCCCTCCTGTTCCCTATTCCCTGTTCCCTGTTCCCT
>SIHH01000304.1:0-1612 GCA_004299065.1 Phormidium sp. SL48-SHIP
CAAGCTAGGAACTAAACATCAAATGATTAAGTTTGAGTAAGTTTTAGAGAGCGGATAGCCTAACAACGCGGTAAAGTGTTGAGGACATCTATACTATCGATTGGAGGATTCTAACATGAGTGATGATGCCGTCACCCTAATGAAACAACAGGTGGGGAAAGCCGCCGCCGATCGCGTACAATCGGGAACCATCGTCGGACTCGGAACCGGATCAACCACCGCCTACGCCATCCAATATATCGGCGAACGGCTGCAAAAAGGAGAACTCAAGGACATTAAAGGGATTCCCACCTCCTTCCAAGCCTCCGTGTTAGCCAAAAAATACGGGATTCCCCTCACCAGTCTCGATGAAGTCGATCGCATTGACGTAGCCATCGATGGCGCCGATGAAGTTGATCCTCAAAAACAACTGATTAAAGGCGGTGGCGCGGCCCACACTCGCGAGAAAATCGTCGACTCTCTCGCCGAACAGTTTATCGTGGTGGTGGACTCCTCCAAGTTGGTTGACAAATTGGGGTTAAGCTTCTTGCTTCCCGTGGAAGTCATCCCCATGGCCATGACTCCCGTGATGCGGGCCATCGAAGGCCTCGGCGGTGAACCGACGTTGCGGATGGGGGTTAAGAAAGCTGGCCCCGTTGTCACCGATGAGGGAAATCTGGTGATTGATGTCAAGTTCGCCAATGGGATTGAGAATCCGGCGGAGTTAGAGAAAACGCTCAATAATATCCCTGGGGTTCTGGAAAATGGCTTATTTGTCGATACCGCTGACGTGATTCTCGTCGGTGAGGTGAAAGACGGCCAACCCAGCGTCCGCGAGGCGTAGGGGAAACGCTAACTCGGGGCGAAATCGGTTTCGCCCCGACGAGTTTAGCTTATTTGTTGGGTTGGGGAGTCATGCGGAGATAGGGTTTGAGTTCTTTGACTCCTTTGGGAAATTGTTTCTTCGCGTCTTCCGTGGCGATTTTGGGGGAAACGACGCAATCATCGCCATCAGTCCAGTTGACGGGAGTGGCGACTTGATAGTTGTCCGTCAGTTGTAGGGAATCGATGACACGCAGGATTTCTTGGAAGTTGCGTCCGGTACTGGGGGGATAGGTAATCGTCAGACGCAGTTTTTTGCTGGGATCGATGACAAACACCGTCCGTACTGTGACGTTTGCATCGGCTTTGGGGTGAATCATCCCGTAGAGATCCGAGACTTTGCGGTCTGCGTCGGCCAAAATGGGATAGTTGAGGGCGGTTCCTTGGGTTTCTTCGATGTCACCAATCCAGCCTTTGTGAGAGTCGCTGTCATCGACGCTGAGGGCGATGACTTTGGCGTTGCGTTTCTCAAATTCTCCTTTGAGTTTCGCCACTTCTCCGAGTTCCGTGGTACAAACGGGGGTGTAGTCGGCGGGGTGGGAGAATAAGACTACCCAGCTATCGCCGGCCCACTCGTGGAAGTTGATGGTTCCTGCGGAGGAATCCTGGGTAAAGTCGGGGGCGATGTCTCCGAGTTGTAGGGTCATAAACCAAGCTCCTATGGATTGTCTTATCGACTATGTTAGGCCTTGATTGTACTGGCGATCGCACCCCTTATACTCCGGTTTCCCGGTCGGGTTTACGGAGAATA
>SIHH01000304.1:1712-4106 GCA_004299065.1 Phormidium sp. SL48-SHIP
TACTGGCGATCGCACCCCTTATACTCCGGTTTCCCGGTCGGGTTTACGGAGAATAAAAATCTCATCCTTGTCCACTCCAGTATTCGGGAGGAAGCGGATCGTTGAAATCATCTGATACCCAACCCTTTCCCCGATGTAGGCCGGCGACACGGGGTTTTTGCGATCGCGGTTGCGGTTTCGGATATTTCTGGGCTAGAAACTCGATGTAGTCTAAAACTTGTTGCTGTTGCGTCTCGGGTAACTCTCGCAGTTTCTCCAGAATCGTCTCAGACTGGGAATGGGTGGTATCAGCGGTGGAGGAGGTCATCGGATACATCGAATGTCTACGCTGACAGTCTAGCAAATCTCAGTCTGGGTCTGGGGAATGGGCGATCGCCCCCCCCAAGTCCCGAGAGATGCGAAAGTTAAGCCTTGCTTAAGAGTGATCTGGGGCTAGAAGGAACCGAACAACTGGCATATAATAGAAAAATTAGATTTTCCTCACCTCACGTTCCTGCCATGTTTCAAATTCTTTATGTCTTAATCAAGGCAATTGAGCCATTTTTAGTGCCAATTTGTTTTATTAGTGCTTGGGCGATCGTATTCATGATTTTAGGAAATATTTTGGCGGCGATCCGCAGTAGCCACCGCCGGGCCAAAATGATGCACCAAATCCCCTGTGCCAATTGTGCCTATTTTACCAACGACCATCGCCTCAAATGCCCGATTCATCCCACGATCGCATCCTCCGAGGCCGCTATTGGTTGTAGCGATTACGAATCGACGCGGCCCGAGTTCCTGGATCAATTCGGTTAAATTGGCTAACATGGAACGATTAGCTAGGACATCAAGTGAGTCTGAAAAGAACAATTGACAAGGCTTTCACACCGACGCAGGATCCAATCTAAACCGTGACTCTCAGGTTTATAATTGTCAATTATAAATCATCAATTGTCAATTATAAATTATTAATGATAAAATGTTGACTTCTGCTATCCTGCGCCACCCTCCCTGGATCTCGATGCAGACACCTCTGCGGGAGGCGATCGCCCTCGTGGAAAAATCTAAGACCGTTAGCGGCCAGGGAGATGGCGCTGTCTTAGTGATGATGGACCAAAGTCCAGAAAGCGAACCCTTGGGCATATTGACCCCTGACGCGATCATTGCACAACTCGCGGCGACCCCCTCCTTAGACCAGCCCCTTGAGCCGAAACACCTCGTTCCCATTGTCGGCTTACAAGAATGCTACCCTCAGGATATCGAACAGGTGCAACAGCTCTTTCGCGAACATGAGGTTCCCTATTTGCTGCTACTCGACGAAGACCAACAGATCTGCGGCTTGCTGAGTCGACAGCGACTGCGATCGCTCCTCCACCCCGACTCACTCCCCGACTCAGACCTCTGCGATAACCTAACGCCGTTCTTTGAAACCTCCTTAAACCTCCTCACCATTATGGATCGTCAAGGGCGGTTTTATCGCGTCAATCCCGCCTGGGAGAAGGTTCTCGGATATCCCCGCCGCAGCCTACTCGGTCAACCTATCCTGAACTTCGTTCATCCCGACGATCACCCGGCTACCTTCACCGCCATGAACCAACTCAACCGAGGAGAAGCCGTTGAGGGATTTGTCAATCGCTATCGAGACCGACAGGGGAACTATCGCCAGGTCGAGTGGTACGCTCAACCCTATGGTGAGTTCATCTACGCCAACGCCCAAGATATTACCGCTCGCAAACACCTAGAATCAGAGTTGAAACGATGGCAACTTCACCTACAAGCCGCACAACGCATCGCTCATCTCGGGAGTTGGGAATTTGACGTGGCCACAGGGGACATTACCTGGTCGGAGGAAGTCTTTCGCATTTTAGGGCAGGATATCACCCTAGGGCCGCCGGACTATGAAAACCTCCTACAAATCTATCACCCCGACGATCGCCCCGAACACCATCGGCTGGTTCAACAGGCTCTCGAACAGGGAAAACCCTACGATTTAGAATGTCGGGTTCTCCATGATGATGGTCATCTTTCCTATATTCAGGCCCGGGGAGAGCCTAATCTCGATGAACAGGGCCGGGTGGTTAACATCATGGGGACCATCCTAGATATCAGCGATCGCAAACAGCAAGAACTGCATCTACTCAAAACCACCGCTCAACTCGAAGCCTCCAATCGAGAACTCGAAGCCTTCGCCTACTCCGTCTCCCATGACTTACGCGCCCCCTTGCGGGCCATTGACGGCTTCAGTCAGGCCCTCGTCGAAGACTACGGCGAACACCTCGATGCAGAGGCGCAGGATTACATTGAGCGTATTCGCCGCAATGTCAGCCGCATGAGTCAGCTGATTGATGATCTCTTGCGTCTATCTCGCGTCTCCCGGGTCGCCATTGAACTGCAAAGGGTGAATCTCTCGGAGTT
>SIHH01000031.1 GCA_004299065.1 Phormidium sp. SL48-SHIP
AGGCAAAAGGGGGGTTAGTCGGAAACCCAGAGGGCGATGGGAAAGTCGGCGAGGAGTTGGCCGACGCTGAGGGTGGTGTGGCGGGAGAGCGATCGCCCGGAAATGGCTTCAACCCAGGTTTGGGCGGCACTTCCGGGGATTTCTACAGCCGTGTTGCCCCAGACGTCGTTGCCGAGGGGAAATTCGCCGGGTTCGACGAGTTCGGTACAGAAGCGGGGGGCGATCGCGATCGCCTGGGCCTCTCCTGATTTTCGCAGAAAGGCCACCACGCGATCGGCGTGTTTGCCGGTGACTCGTAGGGGACGGTATTCGCCGCGATCGAATAACTCTCGGTATTGGTGACGGGTACTCAGAAGACGGTGAATACTAAATAGTTTAATCCGTCCATCGCTGGCGTTGTATTTGAGATCCTCTAAGAGTCCCGGTAAGTCGGCGGCGGCCCAGTTTTGTAGGTCGTTCAGCAGTTGGGCTTGGCGGCCGTAATCGACGGGACGGCGGTTGTCGGGGTCGACTAAACTAAAGTCCCAGAGTTCGGTTCCTTGATATAAGTCGGGAACGCCGGGGGCGGTGAGTTTTAGGAGGGTTTGAGAGAGAGAGTTTAGCATCCCGTAACCGGCGATTTTTTGTTGGAAGGGACGGAAGGCGGCGAGAAACTCATTGTCATCGCCGTCGGCCAGAACTTGGCGGACAAACTCGACAAAGGCCTCCTCATAGTCGGTGTCGGGCCGTAGCCAGGCGGTGTGGACTTTGGCTTCGCGAACGGCTTTGACGACGTACTGTTCAACGCGATCGCGGACATCTCCCAAATCATAGGGATCGAAGGGAAACACCCCCACCAGGGTTTGATAGAGGAAATACTCATCGTTCGTATCGGGACTTTCTGAGTCATCCTGGCGGCGATTTTGGTTGATTTGCTTCCAACTGGTGACCGCCGCTTCCCATTCTTCGGGAAGTTCCGAGAGAACGTTGAGGCGGGCTCGCATATCCTCGCTGCGTTTGGTGTCGTGGGTGGAGGAGGCGTTCATGGATTCAGTCCAATAGGTGGCCTGTTGTTGGTTGAAGCCATGAAACTCCGAGAGCGTAATGCCAAAACGACCGGGAGATCCGCCCACTTCGTTGAGAGAAATGAGGCGATTATAGATATAAAACAGGGTATCTTCGACTCCTTTTGCCATCAATGGCCCCGAAAACTGTTGCATTCGCATCACGAAATGAGTCCATTGGGCTTTTTCAGCCTCACTCATGTCCTCGTCATAGTCTAATAGCCATAACTTTTCAATGAAACTCAATTCGTTGGCCAGTTGCGGTTTTTGCCGTTTCGCCGCCTGAACGGCCCGTTCGATGTGGCTGCGATCGCGGCGATTTAAGCCCGTTGGCGTAATATAGGTGCGATAAATGGGAAACACCACCAACAATTCCTGAATGGCCCGTCGTAAGCCGCCTAAGGTGAAATCACTCGCATAGCGATATTGGCTGGCCAGTTGTTTGAGGAAGTTGGCCAGGTTTTCGATATCTCCGGCGAGATTGGTTTCGGCGATGAGGCGTTTACAGTGAACTTCCAACTCATGATACGACCGCCATTGTCCAGAGAAACGTTGATAAATACGAGTGAAGGCGGCTTCGTTGGCGGTTTGGCAAAAGAGATTGTTGACGGTGTAGAGAAAATCGTAGCCTGATGTGCCTTGAATTGCCCAATCTTCCGGGAGGGTTTCGTTGCCCTCTAGGATTTTTTCGACGACAATATAGGTGTCGCCGAGTTGTTCGGAGAGGCGATCGAGGTATTGTTTGGGGTCATAGAGTCCATCGATATGATCCACGCGAACCCCCTGGAATGAGCCATTTTCGACCAATTTATTGATGTAGCTATGGGTGAGGTCAAAAACCGTTTCTTCCTCGATGCTGACACAAATCAGTTCGTTGATGGTAAAAAAGCGGCGATAGTTGAGTTCTTCTGCCCCCACTTTCCAGAAGGCAAGACGAAAGTATTGATTCCCCAAAATCCGATCTAAACTATCGAAACTATCGGGATTCCCGACCGTTCCATTAAAGGTTTCTACGTTGCGATCGATAAAGGTGCGAATTTCCGGGTTCGATTGATAAAGTTCCCAAATCAACCCTTTAACAAATGCCGCTTGGTCTTTGTATTGACGTTTTTCGGTTTCTGTGATAGCACCTTTAAGGAGATAGAGAACGCCCAAGAGTTTAATAAAATCGGGATGTTCACGCCCGAGAAGTCGCCGCAACTCGCCTAAATTGTGGGTGAGAAGTTCGGTGTAAGACTCAATGCGGAGGGGGAATCGTAACTGATAATAGTTGATGCTTAACCCGGCTTCTGAATACTCAAGTTTGAGTTCACCATTTTCGAGACATTGCCCATAAAAGCTGCCCAGAAATGGGGCGAGGATTTTGCCGTTAATGTCGCGATCAGGATGTTCCCATTGAATGTCGAAAAAGTGATAATACTCGGAGTTTGTGCCGTATTCTAGGACATCGACAAGAAAGGGATTATTACTGTCATAGGCCATATGGTTGGGAACAATGTCTTGCAACCAACTCATCTCACACTCATGGAGTTTTTCAATGAGTCCGCTAAAGGCTTCGGGGCTACCCAATTCGGGGTTTAATACTCGGGGATCGACGACATCATAGCCATGATTACTGCCACTACGGGCTTTAAAAATTGGCGAGGCATAAATCGTTGAGATACCCAGATTATGCAGGTAATCAACGATTTCTCGGGCAGCGTCAAAGCCAAAGTTTGGGTTGAATTGCAGGCGATAGGTGGCGATGGGGGGAGTCATGGTTTTAGAGGGAACAGGGAACAGGGAACAGGGAACAGGGAACAGGGAACAGGGAACAGGGAATCACCCCCTCCACTGAGGGGATAGTAATAAGGGGTAGGGTGTGTTCCGGCTTGCAACCCTTGTGGGGGTTTACCGATAGGCTATATGCTGCCGGAACGCACCATTTCAGGAATACGGGGACAGATTTGGGGGGGGTCTCTTCTTAACCCGGTTTATCTTTGATACGGGTATTGATGTCACGATTGACGATCAACTGTTCTCGTATAGTACAACAGTTAGGGGAGGAATTTTGATGGATTCATTACCGTTTAGAGTTGTGGGAGAGAGGGGGCCAGAACCTTGCCAGATGGAGTCACTTGAATCGAGGGTTTTAGTCCAGGTTTGATTGGGGGCTGGGGGCGATTCAATGATGGTCTCGTTAAAGTTAAAGATAGCCCAAATTGCCTGATTGGCTTGGGATTGGTGAACGCTGAACCAGCGGGATTCGTTGTTGTATTGGGTTTGGATTTGTTGGCGATCGCCCGCTGTAATCGCGAGATTGGTTGTTCGTCGTTCGATGAGATGTTTATAGAAGTTGAGTAAGACCTGATGATGGTCACTCTCTCGTTTTTGCCACTTGAGGGTTGAGGTTTTCAAGGTTTCTAAACTCGCTGCATCTGGTGGAGTTCCGCTGGCGTGGAAGGCTTCAAATTCTCGTTTTCGACCTTGGCGGACGGCTTCGACTAAATCGGGATCTTGGTGGTCGATAAAATAGAGAAAGGGGGAGTCTTCCCCATATTCTTCGCCCATAAATAACAGTGGGATTCCGGGATTAAGGAGAGTGGCGGCGGCGGCAAGTTTGAGGGCATCAAAAGATACGAGTTGGGAGAGACGTTCTCCTAACATGCGGTTGCCAATTTGGTCGTGATTTTGATTGCAGATCACGAACTGGGAGGGGGGGCGATCGCGGACATCGCTGCCGTGATATCGCTTGCGGTGGGGGGAATAGGTCCATTGATAGACAAAACTCTCCCGCCAGGCGGTGGCCAGTTGTTCACAACGGCCAAAATCTTCGTAATAGCCCTGTTGTTCTCCCGTTAACAGGGTATGTAAACTATGGTGGAAATCATCACTCCATTGGGCATCCATTCCCCAACCATGTTCGTTGCGAGGGCGAATGACACAGACATCATTGAGATCACTTTCGGCGATGAGATAGCGAGGATAGGTGGCGGTTTGATTAAACTGGGCCAGGCGATCGCTCAACTCCCCTAAAATATGTTTGGCCCCAAAGTCATAAATGGCATGAATGGCATCGAGACGTAAGCCATCAAAATGATACTCCCGTAGCCAGTAGAGGGCGTTTTCAATGACGAAATTACGCACTCCCTCACTATAGGCATCATCGAAGTTAATGGCCCCACCCCAAGGGGTTTGATATTTTTCCGTGAAATAGGGGCCAAAATCGCGGCTGTAGTTTCCTTCTGGGCCAAAGTGGTTATAGACGACATCGAGAATCACCGCTAATCCCGCTTGGTGGGCGGCATTGACGAGGGTTTTTAGCCCGTCGGGGCCGCCGTAGGAGTTTTGAACCGCGAAGGGATAGACGCCATCATAGCCCCAGTTGCGATCGCCGGGAAACTGGGCCACCGGCATCAGTTCAATGGTGGTAATGCCCAATTCCCGCAATTGATGTAAACGAGAGATAGCCGCCTCAAAGGTTCCTTCGGGGGTAAAGGTTCCGATGTGTAATTCGTAGATCATCGACTCCTGTAGGGGGATTCCTTCCCAATCGTGATCCCCCCAGGAAAAGCTTTCATGATCGACGACAGCCGAGGCCTGATGAACCCCATCGGGTTGAGAGTATGAGGCGGGATCGGGGCGGAGTGTTTCGCCGTTGAGGCGGTACTGGTAGCGGGTTCCGGGGGGAATATCGGAGAGGGTAATCCGCCAGTAACCGTGATCATCTTGTTCGAGAGGGTGCGATCGCCCCTGTGGTGTGAGACCCTCTAAGCTAACGCGATCGAGTAATGGCCCCCAAAGAGAGAACTCACAGCGATCGCCCCCTAAATAGCGTGCACCAATGTTCATAAATAAAAGTCGGTCCAACGACCAATCCTAGAGTTCAGCTTACTGGCGTTTTAACAAGAGTGTTGAACGGGATTCAACGGTAAACGTATCTTCTCCACTGTAGCGGATTTTGCTATCACAAAACTCGGATTTTGTGGTATCTAAAATCACAAGCCATTTATGAGTTTTCAGACTCTCCGGCAGTGCAAACTCAATCGCTTCGTAATGGGCATTAAATAACAGCAAAAAGCTATCATCAACAATCCGTTCCCCCTGCTTACCTCGGGCGGGAATGGCATTCCCATTCAAGAAGACGGCGATCGCCTTCGCAAACCCCTCTTGCCATTGTTCCTCATCGATTTCCTCGCCATTGGGATTAAACCAGCCCAAATCCGTCACCTGAGATCCATAAATCGGCTGGCCCTGGAACCACTTACGGCGGCGAAAGACGGGATGGCGATGACGGAATTGGATGAGTTGTTGGGTGAACTCTAGCAGATTAGCATTTCCTTCTTGTAACGTCCAGTCAATCCATGCCAATTCATTGTCCTGGCAATAGACATTATTATTGCCCTGCTGACTGCGTCCTAATTCATCGCCACTGACTAACATGGGGATACCTTGAGATAACATCAAGGTCACCAAAAAGTTACGCCGCTGCCGATTCCGCAATTCCAGAACTTCGGGGTCATCGGTTGGCCCTTCTACCCCACAATTCCAAGACCGATTATGGCTTTCTCCATCCCGATTATCTTCCCCATTGGCTTCATTGTGTTTCTCGTTATAGCTCACTAAATCATTGAGTGTAAAGCCATCATGGGCGGTGACAAAATTAATGCTGGCACTCGGACGACGACCGTTAAACTTATAGAGATCTGAACTTCCCGTTAGACGATAGGCAAACTCCGCCAACGTGCCATCTTCGCCTCGCCAAAAGTCTCGCACTGCATCACGATAACGACCATTCCATTCTGACCAAAGTAGGGGGAAATTACCCACTTGATAACCACCATCAGCAATATCCCAAGGTTCAGCAATAAGTTTCACTTTTGAGAGGATGGGATCTTGATGGATGATATCAAAGAAAGCGGCTAAACTATCCACTTCATAGAGTTCTCGGGCTAGGGCAGACGCCAAGTCAAAGCGGAAGCCATCGACGTGCATGTCTAACACCCAATACCGCAAACTGTCCATAATCAGTTTGAGAACTTGGGGATGACTGACATTGAGAGAATTGCCGCAGCCGGTGAAGTCCATATAATAGCGGGGATCATCTTCCACGAGGCGGTAATAGGTGGTGTTGTCAATCCCCCGAAAACATAGAGTTGGCCCGAGATGATTCCCTTCGCCGGTGTGGTTGTAAACCACATCTAAAATAACTTCAATTCCCTCAGCATGGAGGGCTTTCACCATTTCTTTAAATTCCCGAACCTGATCTTGAGGATTTTCACTGGCACTGTAGCCACGGTAAGGGGCAAAATAGGCGATGGAATCATAACCCCAGTAGTTTGTCAAGCCCGTTTCGGCTAAGTGGCCCGGTTGGGAGACAAAATGATGAACGGGCATCAGTTCGACGGCCGTAATTCCCAGGGATTTGAGATAACGAAGGGCCTCAGGATGAGCTAAGCCGCGATAGGTTCCCCGCCATTCCGGGGGAATATCCGGGTGTTGGCGGGTGAAGCCTTTGACGTGCATCTCGTAGATGACGGTTTCCTGTTCCGGGATGTTGAGGAGGCGATCGCCCTCCCAATCAAAAGACTCATCCACGACAATCGCCTTGGGAATCCATTGGGAGTCATCGCGATCGCAAAAGGAGAGATCCTCATCCTCATCCTCCCAACAGTAGCCAAAAATCGTCTCATCATAGCCAATTTGTCCATCTAAGGCTTTGGCGTAGGGATCGATGAGTAACTTATTAGGATTAAAGCGATGGCCCTGTTCCGGTTCAAAGGGGCCATGAACCCGGAAGCCGTAGCGTTGGCCGGGTTTGATGCCGGGGAGATACCCATGCCAGTTATAATTCTCGATTTCAGTTAAGGAAACCCGAGTTTCTTGGCCCTGTTCATCAAATAAGCACAACTCAACTTGGGTCGCATTTTCGCTATAAATAGCAAAGTTGGTTCCTTGGCCATCCCAATACGCCCCCAAAGGATAGGGTTCACCGGGCCAGATTGGCATATCCATACAAGTTCTCGTGTTGTTCTTATCTATCGGTTGCGGGAGTTTTGTCCCTTGAGGGCTAATATATCCTAAGTCTTCAAACTCTGTGCCGTTCTCTGTGCCGTTCTCTATGCAGTTCTCTGTGCCGTTAAGCCTAAGAGATTCTCCCTGGGATGAGTTTTCCGGTTCTGTCCCCGTTTTATTCTGGTTTCGGACTATGTATGTTCTTCGACGTTGCTGGCGGAATTTGCCCTGCATTAGCCTGGTTGGGATGTGGGTGGTGTCTCCTGGGGCGATCGCCCAAATGCCCCCCTCAGTCGAGATTCTCAGCCAAGCCGAGCGTCCCTGGATTGACGTTCCGCCCCCCCTGGATGTCCCGGAGGTTCCGCCACCTAGCCGCGAGACGGCGGCGACGATTCGCTATTTAGTTTATGTCAACAGTCGCAGTTCTGAACGTTTGCAGCAGATTCAACGTCTCAATCCTGAAGCCGGTTTTGGCATCTTTCAGGGGGAGCAAATTATTCAGGCGGGACTGTTCCGCCAACGTGGGGCCGCCGAGATGCGATCGCAGCAACTCGCGGCCGAGGGAATCTCCTCACTCGTGGCCGCTGTCACCGTTCGGGATCAATCCCCCTCGGATGCGAGTCATGCCCGTAATGGGTCCTATTATGTGGTAATTCCCGGTTCTCAACGGACTCTCGATGAAGCCATGATGACGGTTCAAACCACTGTCAACCCCGGAACGGGGATTCAACGGCGCGATCGCCCCCGAGGACTGCATCTGGCCATCGGACCGTTCCGAAACCGGGAGATGGCTGAACGGTTGAGCGATCGCCTCCGCCGCCGGGGATTGTCCCAAACCCGAGTTCACTATGATCCCGAGTAGATCCTCAATTCACCACCTCTGGACGTGACAGCGGTGGCCGAGCCTTAGCCTAGGATTTTTGATGACTCTCCCATCCATCTCCTAAGGGCCGACTGTATCAGCTTGATGTCCTGTAGTTCCCTAAACAACAATGACTCACAGACTAAAGACACTTCTATTCAGTCTCTTGGCCGTTGCGATCGTAATCGCCATCCCCATTCTCTCGATTCAACCCTCAATCTCCGTTGAGTTCAATCCTCCTGATCGCGGAACCCCGGAACAAGTTGATGGAGGCGGGACTCGTTTCCGGGATTTCGAGCAATCCGGAGAGCGGATGATTCCTATTTTTGTCAATGGCGAGGAACTCGAATGTCCTCTCAGTGCCATCTTGCCGCCCGAAAACTATGGGTTAACTCGCCGAGCCTATCCCACGATTTTCTATCACACCCCCCCAGTTAAGGACATGGAGGTGATTTTTACCCTGCGGGATGCTCAAGAGCAACTGGTGTATCAAACCCGCTACGTCACCGGAGACGAACATGGAACCTATGGCTTGCCGATTCCCGCCTTCGTCAATGTCCCACCCTTAGAACGCTATCAAGGCTATGTCTGGACGGTGGAGTTACCGAAGTTTGAGGCGAGTGTCTCAGGAACCATTGTCCGAGTCAACACAAGGGCAAGTTTTGACGAGGAGTTCGCCGCCGCATCAGCCGAGGAACGTCTGCAACTGCTGGCCGATGCCGGACTTTGGTACGATATGCTCGATCAACTGGCTCAACTTCATCGCGATCGCCCCGATGAACCGCAGTGGTATCGCCTCTGGACGGAGATCGCCGAAGCCGCTGAGTTGATGAAAGTGGGGATGAAACCCCTACTCTAACCCCTACTCTTCACCCCTTTGTCCTCATGCTGACCTGGGAACGGGTTGTTAAATTTAGCCATCAGTGCGGCCCCGAGGTGGGGGTCTGCGATCGCGCCTGGGTCGAAATTGACTTAGAAGCCTTGGCGGAGAATGTCCGTCATCTCAAGGCCCTATTGGCCCCGAACACGGAGTTCATGGCGGTCGTGAAGGCCGATGGCTATGGTCATGGGGCCATTCCGGTGGCTGAGACGGTCTTGGCCGCCGGTGCAAACGCCTTGGCCGTCGCAACCGTGGATGAGGGGGTGGAACTGCGTCAGGGGGGAATTACAGCCCCAATTCTACTGTTGGGGGCCAATCCTAGCCCCCAACATATTCAGGCCCTACTCCGCTGGAACCTAGAACCGACCCTCTGCGATCTCGATCATGCCAAGATGATCTCAGGGATGTTGGCCCGCCAACAGTCTGGGGCCAGCGATGCAACAGCCAGTTCACCGCTTCGGGTTCATGTGAAGTTAGATACGGGAATGTCCCGCCTCGGGGTCCGTTGGACGGAGGCGGTTTCGCTGTTACAACAGATCCAAGTTTTACCCCATTTGCAATTGGCGAGTCTCTACTCCCATTTCGCTACGGCTGATGAGTTAGATCCGGGTACGATGCGGCAACAACAGGCGCGGTTTGAGACGGCGATCGCCCAACTGCAAGCCGCCGCAATCCCTCTCCCTAAGCTGCATTTCGCCAATTCCGCCGCCACCCTCTGCAACCGGGCCAGCCACTATGATCAAGTGCGGGTGGGGTTAGCCCTCTATGGCCTTTATCCTGCCCCTCATCTGCGATCGCAGGTCAAGCTACGGCCGGTTTTACAAGTCAAAGCCCGCATTACTCAAGTCAAAACCATTCCCCCCGGAACCGGCGTCAGTTATGGTCATCGCTTTGTCAGTCAACGGCCAACGCGCCTGGCCGTCGTTGGCATCGGCTATGCTGATGGGGTTCCCCGCCGCTTATCGAATCAGCTACAGGGTCTCCTCAACGCCGGCGGACAAGTTTGGCGCGTTCCCCAGGTGGGATCGATTACCATGGATCAACTCATGTTAGATGTGACGGATCTCCCGGATGTGAAGGTCGCCGATGTGGTGACATTACTGGGAACCCTGGGAGACGAGTCTATTTCAGCCGATGACTGGGCTAATCAACTCGGAACCATCTCCTGGGAAATTCTCTGTGGTTTCAAACACCGCTTACCTCGGGTACAAGTTTGACCCGGCCAGGGGAACCAAACCCCGATAGAATGATGGATGAGCCGTGCGTCTGCCTGTCTTGCCAACTATGCCCACTTCCTTTTCCAATTCTGGCTCTTTGTATTCTCAACTGATTACCCGGCTGCGAGATGTGCGGGATATTCAGTCTGCGGCGGCGGTGTTGCAATGGGATCGGGCCACCTATATGCCCCTCGGTGGGGCCGCGGCCCGAGGGCGACAACTAGCGACGCTGCGACAGGTGGCCCATGAAAAGCTTTGTGATCCGGCGTTGGGGGAGATTTTAGAGCAACTCGATGGGGAAGCGCAACAGTACCCCTATGAGAGTGATGAAGCCAGTTTGATTCGGGTGGCCCGTCGTGATTATGAACAGGCGACACGGGTTCCGGCGGGGTTTATGGCCCGGCTGTCTCATCATCAAACTGAGTCGTATTTGGCGTGGGCTGAGGCCAGGGAGGCGGGAACGTTTGAGCGAGTTTGTCCCTATTTGGAGAAAACCCTGGATTTGAGTCGGGAATGGGCGAGTTTCTTCCCCGATTGCGATCGCCCGGCGGATTCTCTCATCGCCCTATCTGATGAAGGGATGACCAGTCGCGTATTAGAGGAGTTATTTTCTCAATTGCGGGGGGAGTTGGTCCCTATTGTACAGGCGATCGCCGCTGCTCCTCCCATCGACACCAAGCTTCTACAACAGGAGTTCCCCGAAACGGCCCAACTGAACTTTTGCGCCAAATTGATGGAACGCATCGGCTATGACTTCAGCCGAGGCCGCCAAGACGCGACGCTACATCCATTTACGACCAGTTTTTCCATTAATGACGTTCGCATCACCACCCGCACCGATCTCCACAATCTCACCGAAAGTCTATTTTGTAGTCTCCATGAAATGGGTCATGCGTTGTATGAACAAAACATCGATTTAGCCCTCGAAGCAACTCCTTTAGCGGATGGAACCTCCTCGGGAATCCACGAGAGTCAATCTCGTCTTTGGGAGAATCTGGTTGGCCGCAGTCGCGCCTTTTGGGAATGCTTTTATCCCCGTCTTCAGGGCTTTTTTCTGCGTCAACTCGGACAATCCTCGGTTTGTGACTTCTATCACGCTATTAACCGCGTCGCCTGTACTCCCATTCGCACCGCTGCCGATGAAGTGACCTATAATCTCCATGTGATGATTCGCTTCGAGTTAGAAGTGGCCATGTTGGAGGGAAAATTGAGTGTTGAAGATTTACCCGAGGCTTGGAATAGTTGTTATGAGCGCGATTTAGGGATTACTCCCACTCACCCGAATGAGGGCGTTTTACAAGATGTCCATTGGTACGCCAAACTGATTGGAGGTCAGTTTCAAGGCTATACATTAGGCAATTTAATCGCCAGTCAACTGTTTGAAACGGCCCTGAAAGAACATCCCGAGATTCCCGTTGATTTAGAACGGGGTAATTTTTCAACTCTGTTAACTTGGTTACAACGGAATGTGTATCGTCATGGGCGTAAGTTTACCGCCGATGAACTGGTCGATCGCATTACGGGAATGCCGATTCATATTGACCCCTTTTTACGCTATATCCGCAGTAAATATGGGGATTTGTATAGGTTGGATTTGTAAAAAAGTCTCTTTAAAGGAGTGAACGTTTTTCGGGGGTGACTGTTGGGTTAGTGGTTAATTTGGAAGACGTTAAGTGTTGGTAGCCATGAGACGATAGCCAATTCCATGGACGGTTTCAATGAAATTATCGGCAGCGCCAGCTAATTTAAGTTTTTGGCGTAAGCTTCTGATGTGAACTTTTACAGTATGTTCTTCGGGACAGGCTTCAGTTTTCCAGAGATTTTCCAGAATGACACTGCGGCTGAGAACTCGCCGTTGATTTCGTAAAAGTAATTCCAGCAAGCTAAATTCTTTTGGGGTAAGCCGTAGGGGATTTTGATGATAATGGGCTTCATAGGTGCTGGGATTGAGTTCCACCCCAGCCCATTCTAAAATTGGCGGGGTAATGGGACTACCTCGTCTGAGTAACGCACGAATTCTGGCAAATAGTTCCCCGAGGTCAATAGGCTTGACGATATAGTCATCTGCACCCATATCTAAACCAGTAATTTTATCCGTAATGGTATCTCGGGCTGTCATCATTAACACCGGCATTTGATAGCCCTGCGATCGCAGTCGGTGACAAAGAGCAAAACCATCGGTTTCCGGTAACATCACGTCTAACAGCATCAGATCATAGTCAAAGAGCTTGACATAATCCCAGCCTTTTTCCCCATCCTCAGCCAAGTCAACCACATAAAGTTGATCGCTGAGAGCCTCGGCTAAGGTTTCGGCTAAGGGAAGATCGTCTTCAACTAAAAGAATCCTCATTGTCTTCTTATGGGTCGCCTCACTTGGCCTTAGTTTAGGGGAAAAGGGTTTCTGCTTATCTTTACAATCTGTTAAGTTATGTTCCCTCAGAGATGGAGTCGCCTCTGGGGGGATTGGCCTGAAATTGAGAGCTTTGCACTGGGGATCAAGGTCGAGGATAAGGCTGACCCCAACTCCTTTTTCTATGAAGAAATGTTAAAAAAACGCCGATCTGGGCAATGTTTCCGATTTCTTTACAAACTCCCTACCCAATTATTTACATTCAACCCTTAAGCTTCCAATTCAGATGGGTCCGAGAGCCGTATCCTCCGATACCTCCTCTGACTTACCTCCCAAACTAAACACTAGAGACCCTAAGTATTTAGGAGAACTGAAACTATGTTGGATGCTTTTTCCAAAGTTGTTGAGCAAGCGGATCGCCAGGGGACTTACCTGAGTGACGAGCAAGTGGACGCCTTGTCCGCCATGGTGGCTGACAGTAACAAGCGTTTAGATGTGGTGAACCGTCTCACCGGCAATGCTTCATCCATTACCGCCAATGCTTACCGGGGCTTGGTTTCAGAGCAACCTCAAGTCTTTGGTCCAGGTGGTGCGTGCTTCCATCATCGCAATCAAGCCGCCTGTCTGCGTGACTTGGGTTTCATTTTGCGCTATGTCACCTATTCCATGCTGGCGGGAGATCCCAGTGTCATGGATGATCGCTGTCTCAATGGCCTGCGGGAAACCTACCAAGCCTTAGGGACTCCTGGTGCAACCGTCGCCTTGGGAATCGAGAAAATGAAAGATGCTGCTTTGGCGATCGCCAACGATTCCAATGGCATCACCCCCGGCGATTGTAGTTCCTTGATGTCAGAATTAGCGCTTTACTTTGACCGAGCGGCTGCCGCTGTTGCTTAAGAAGCATCATTTTTTCCCCATTTTGACCATCGTTTTATACTGGAGATTTTTTAGCTATGAAAACCCCTTTAACCGAGGCGATCGCTGCCGCTGACGCTCGTGGTGTGTATCTGGGCAACACGGAAATGCAGGCCATTTTCGGTCGTTTCAGCCGCGCCACCGCTGGCTTGCAAGCTGCCAAAGCCTTTAACCAGAACGGTCAGGCTTGGGCGGAAGCCGCCGCCGGCCACGTCTATCAAAAGTTTCCCTACACCACGCAAATGGAGGGACCCCAGTACGCTTCTACCCCTGAAGGAAAGTCGAAGTGTGTCCGTGACATCAGCCATTATCTACGCACCATTAGCTATTGCTGTGTTGTGGGTGGAACCGGTCCGTTGGATGAATATGTGGTGGCCGGTGTCAAGGAATTTAATGCGGCTCTTGGCTTGTCTCCGAGTTGGTATATCGCGGCTTTGGAGTTCGTTCGCGACAATCATGGCTTGTCTGGTGATGTGGGTGGAGAAGCCAACATCTACCTCAACTATGCCATTAATGCCTTGAGCTAACCCCTCATCCTGAATACCCTTAGGGATTCAGTGTCACCAGTAGCGGGTTCCTTTTTCCTTTTTTCCTTGAGCAATGATGTCTAACCGTTAACCAGCAAGAGTTAACGGTTAGCCGTTGAGAGTTGATAGCGATCTCACCTAGGTCTTGTTCAGGGGTGAGGCTGAGTGATGTCTGAATCTCGCAACAGTTAGTCAGGGTCGGACAAGGTCATGGGAGCGATTCATTGTCCGACCTTTTTGTACTCAATCTCGTCATCTGTCATCGAGGAGCACGAAGATGAGAGGACCAATCGCTGAGCCGAGCATCGGCAGATCTGGGGTTAATTTGAGTGGATTTTAAATGATCATTATTGAGTGGAGATAAAATCACGATGAGTTTAACAGCATCTCGCCTCGGAGTGGGGGACGTCATTGGAGAAAAAATTGAGTTGCGTCAGAATTGGACGGAAGATGAGTTACAGGAGGTGTTTCGCGCCGCCTACACTCAGGTTTTTGGGCGGGAAGGACTCACCCTCAGCGAGACCTTTGTCAGTTTAGAAGCTCTACTGCGCAATGGCAAAATCAATGTGCGACAATTCATTGAATGTCTCGGGAAATCTGAGGCGTACAAGGAGCGATTTTTCTCAAGTTGTTCCCAAGTCCGCTTTATTGAACTGAACTATAAGCATTTCTTGGGCCGCGCTCCCTATGATCAATCGGAAATTGCTTATCATGTTGATCTCTATGCCCAAGAGGGGTATCAAGTTGAGATTGAGTCCTATTTTGCCAGCCCGGAATATCAAGCGGCTTTTGGGGATTCGATTGTCCCCTACCATCGAGGATTCCAGTCAATACCAGGGATGAAACAGGTGGGCTTTAATCGCTTGTTTGAGCTGTATCGGGGTCATGGAAGTAGTGACAATGCTCAAGGGGTTAAGACCTCACGTTTAGAGCAAAAGGTGGCCACGAATCAGTCAAATAATATTGTTCGTCCCGGTTCCTCCTTATCCTCTCAATCCGTTCAGGCCGTCTCCCCAGTTCAGGGAGATAGCCGGGTCTTTTTGGTCGAATCGATTGAAGGAGGAAGTCAAACGGCGGTCAGGGTTCGGCGCAGTCGGTCGGTTTGTACGGTTCCATTTGAACAACTCTCGGCTCGTTATCAAGAGATTCACAAACGCGGCGGTCGGATTGTTCGCATTCAACCCCTATAAGGCTGGGGATCTGTTCTTTTGAATAGGCTGGGGTGGGTGTAGGATTCCGCTCACTCTCCCCACCTTCTCAGTGTCAATCTTTTCTGCGTCAAGACGATGACTCTAGCAACCTCAGTTCAACCAATTTTTTCTGCTGAAACGGCTCTAGCTGCCCTTGGGGAAGAGGACCAGCAAATTCGCTATTATGCGACGTGGTGGTTGGGAAAACATCAGGTTCAATCAGCAGGACTGTCGCTCTGTGAGTTGCTCAAGGATGAGGAGTATCGGACTGTTCAAGGGGGCTATCCCTTGCGACGACAAGCGGCTCGGGCCTTGGGACAACTCAAGCAAGTGGAGACGGTGGACGCCTTGATTATGGCCTTGGATTGTCCGGACGATTTGCAACTTCGGGAGGCGGTTATTCAAGCCTTAGCTACCATTGGCGATCGCCGTGCGATCGGACCCTTATTAAGGTTACTTCATTCTGAGCAACCTCAACCCTATGAAGCTTTAATTGAAGCTTTGGGGGAGTTCCAGGTGTCAGAGGCTTGGTCAGATGTGGTTCCCTTTCTCGACCATCCATCGGAGCGCATTCAAGGTGCTGCGGCTCGCTATTGTTATCAAATTAGTCAGAAAAAATGTTACTTGGATCGGCTGATTGATAACCTGAGTCATGAGAATTCCTATGTGCGCTGGTCAGCCGCGTTTGATTTAGGCGCAATTGGTCATTTTGCGGCGGCTGAGGCGATTCTTGAGGCTGAGATTGCTAATCGTCTCAAGTTATTAAATCTTAAACGGATTTTAGAGTCGGTGTTAACGAGCGATCGCCCAGATGACGATAAACAGATGGCTTCAGAAACCCTATTTGAAGCCATTGATGGGTTGCTCTGGCAACTGTAAGACTCTCGGGGTGATTAGAAGACACGTTGAGTCCGTATCCTCGCCAGATTTTTACCGTGTTAAGACTTGAGTATTGCTCTAAATGCCTGATTGATATTCAAGATTGATTGTTCATTGTTCATCATCCATTGTCCTAAACATCTTTTATGCCATTGATGACTTTAACTCAACAGCTTGAGTTAATCCAAACCGCCACATCAGTCGAGGCGATCGCCCCAGAACTTCCCGCCTTAGTCGAGGAGGCTCGTTTAGAATGTATCGGCGATCGCCCCCCCCTCGTCTTAGCCACTCTGATCCAACTGTTGAACCATCCTCAAGGGGCGATCGTCAACCGGGTGAGTGACAGCTTAGAACAGCTTGGTTCTGATGCTGTTGTTCCCTTACTCCGAGCCTTTGAGGATTGTCAGGATCAGGGAATTCAAGCCCGACTGGTGCAGATTTTAGCCAAAATTGGCGATGAACGGGCCTTAGACCTATTTGTGGATATGGTCGGTGCTGAGATTGCTAATCATTGTCAAGGAAATGTCCGTCGAATTGCAGCACGAGGACTGGGTCAAGTTCTGCGATCGCACCCCTCTCCTAGTCAACACCAGGGAGCCATCAATAAATTGATCTGGGCTGTGCAGAATCCCGAGGATTGGGCTCTTCGCTATGCGGCGGCCCTATCCCTAGCAGAAATCGCCACGGATGAGACCCTTCAGGCTCTGAAAACCGTGTTACAGCAAGAGCAAGAACATCCAGGATCGAGTGGATGTGATCCCATTGTGCAACAGCGAATTGAGCGGCTGTTATTGACATAACATCTCTCGGGAGATGTTCGAGTTAACGAACAATTTTGAAACTGATGACTATTCCTCCTTTAACCTATCGTCCTTCGAGTCAAAATCAACGAGTTCAGGGGTTTGAAGTCCCTGGAGATGAAGCCCCTAGAATGTATAGCACTGAGAATTTACTGGGTCCAGCGGAGATGGAGCAACTCATTCAAGCCGCCTATCGGCAGGTTTTTCATGAGCAGCAGATGCTCAAACATCATCGTCAACCCCAACTCGAATCTCAACTACGATCGAATCAAATTAGCGTCCAAGAGTTTATTCGGGGCTTAGTCCTGTCTGAGTCATTTCGGCGCTTAAATTATGACGCCAACAACAACTACCGGTTTGTAGAGATTTTGGTTCAGCGGCTTCTCGGTCGCCAAGTTTACAACCATCGGGAAACACTCTGTTGGTCTATCCTGTTGGGGACTGAGGGACTCGTCGGCTTGGTCGATGGTATCATCAATAGCGACGAATATCTAGAGAACTTTGGTGAGAGCGACGTTCCCTATCAACGGCGGCGGATTTTACCGCAACGGGACCGAGGAGACATCAGTTTTGCTCACATGGCTCGCTATGGAACAGATTATCGGGATAAACTACCTCAGCCCAATTTGCAGGCTTTAATGGGTCCCGGTTTTACGGGTCCGCTGATGTCTTCCCCCCGCTGGTCTTGGCAGAAAAATCCGCCTCAAGTCTTGACTCGAATTTGGCTGGGTTTATTCTTCGGTGGACTGTCGTTTATTGCGCTTATCGTTTTGATTGTCTTGACAGGATTTTAGGGATGCTGTTAAATTGATACTATGGAATATGCCAGTGTTAAGCTTTTAATTTTGATGGGCTTAGGTGTGCTAACCCTGGTCTTTATCGATTGGCATATTCTTTGGGAGCGCCGCCGTCGTCGCCAGATTAAACGGGAACTGCTTCAGCAAAGTGAGCGGGAACGTTTAGTCCATCAAATTGCTCAGCAAATTCGGCGATCGCTGGATTTGGATCGAGTTTTGGCGACGACGGTGACCGAAGTCAAACAGTTTTTAGGGGCTGATCGGGTCTTAATTTATCGTCTCTGGGAAGATGGGACGGGAAGCGCCATTACAGAAACCGTGTCTCCCCACTATCCCTCTATTTTAGGTCAAACCTTTCCCGAAGAGGTTTTTCCTCGGGAGTATCATCAAGCCTATGCTGAGGGAAAAACGCGGGCGATCGCCAACATAGAAGAGGTTGATATTGCACCCTGTTTAGTCGAGTTTGTGCAACAATTTGGGGTTAAAGCCAAATTAGTTGTCCCGATTTTGCAAGAGCGACGGGAAACAGAACCCGCAGATTCAGCAGCTCTTCAAGCCTTTACCGTTTTCCCAACCCACGAACCCAGTTCCCCCTATTTGTGGGGCCTTTTGATTGTCCATCAATGTCATCAGCCCCGCCACTGGCTGTCTTGGGAACTTGAATTAATGCAGCAACTCTCCACCCAAGTGGCGATCGCCATCCAGCAATCAGAACTCCATGAACAGTTACACCATCTCAACATCGACCTAGAAAATCGAGTTCAACGTCGCACCCAAGAACTCGCCCAATCCAACACCCTCCTACAAGCTGAAATTCTCGAACGTCAGCAGACAGAAGCGGCCTTACGCCATACCAACCAAACCCTACAATCCCTAATCAATGCCTCACCCCGAGCCATTTTTACCGTTAATTTAGAGAACCAAATTCAAGTTTGGAATCCTACCGCTGAGCGGATGTTTGGTTGGAGCGAAGCCGAGTTATTCGGTCAGCCCAACCCCATTATGTCAGAAGATCTCGAAGAATATAAAGATATTAAAGCCAGCATCTTGCAGGGAATTACTCCCCCAAGCTTAGAGATTCAAAGACAGACAAAAAATGGCACTCCCATTGATATTGTATTCTCGGCAGCTCCTCTCCGAGATAGTCAGCAAACCATTAGTGGTATGGTTGTTGTCGTCGCCGATATTACCGAACAAAAACGGCAAGCCGAGCAGGTTCGCTTGTTGCAATCGGTTGTTTTAAACAGTCATGATGCGGTCGTCATCACAGAAGCCGAACCCCTAGATGAACCCGGTCCCAAAATTTTATATGTTAACGAAGCCTTTACTCGTACAACCGGATATTCCTTAGAGGACGTCTTCGGCAAAACGCCTCGAATTTTACAGGGACCTAAAACCGACCGCACTGTTTTAGATCAGGTTAGAATAGCTCTCAATCAGTGGCAACCAATCACCGCTGAAGTCATTAATTATCGGAAAGATGGCTCAGAGTTTTGGGTTGAGTTTAGCTTAGTTCCCGTCGCCAATCAAACAGGATGTTATACCCATTGGATTGCCGTTCAGCGAGATGTGACCGAACGCAAAAAAATTGAACAAGCCCTGCGATGGAGTGAAGAACGTTATCGCTCCCTGATTGAAAATGCTCTCGATATTATCACAATTCTAGAAGGAGATGGCAGTATTTATTATATCAGTCCCTCAGTCCAAAAAATATTAGGTTATACCTCAGAAGCCTTGACCCATAAAAACTTTTTTGACTTAATTCATCCCGATGACTTGTCCAATACCTGCTATAGTCTAACTCATGCTCAAACCAATCCCGAAATTGCTCGACCCATTGAATTTAAATGCCGTCATTCCGATGGGACTTGGCGAACCCTAGAAGCCGTGAGTCAAAAATCTCTCAATGACGGTGAATCAAGTCAAATCATTGTGACATCTCGTGATATTACCGAGCGAAAACGAGTGGTTGAACTTCATTCAGCCCTGGAGCGAGAAAAAGAGATGAACACTCTAAAAACTCGTTTCTTTTCCATGGCATCTCACGAATTTAGAACCCCTCTCAGCACCGCCTTAGCGGCCGCCCAAATACTCGAAAATACCCCTCACGCCTGGGGGAACTTAGAGAAGCGATCGCGAAACTTACAGCGTATCAAAAGCTCTCTCAGAAATATGGTCAATCTGCTCGATGATATCCTAACCATCAATCGAGCAGAAACCGGGAAATTAGAATTTAATCCCAAATGGCTAGACCTACAATGTTTGTGTCTTCAACTAATAGAAGAGATTTGCCTCAGTGATGACGGACGACATACAGTATCATTTTACTGCGAAGGAGTATGGCATAAAACCTATTTAGATGAAAAGTTAATGCGTTCCATCTTAGGAAATATCCTCTCAAATGCCCTGAAATACTCTCCAATAAATACCCAAATAACCTGTGATTTAGAATTCCAGAATCACCAGACCGTAATTAAAATATCCGACCAAGGATTTGGTATTCCTGAAGACGATAAAAAAGAGTTATTTGAACCTTTCTTTCGCGGCAAAAACGTTCGAAAAATTGCTGGGACTGGCTTAGGTTTGGTTGTCGTTAAAAAATGTGTTGATTTGCATCAGGGAAATTTGTTCATCTCCAGTGAAATCAACCAAGGAACAACCGTCACCATAACCCTTCCGAATTCAGATATCACACACTCAGAGGAGATGGACATCCCAGAGGGAGTCAGCCAGTGAACCCGCCTCTACCCCTGACGTAGTGCTAGGCAGAAACCAGAGCCATACCCTAGGATGAACCATAAGCTATTTTTAGTTAAACCTTCTTCTCTCCCCTATGTCTGCTGAACTAATCTGTGTCGGAAGTGAATTACTCCTGGGCGATATCCTCAACACCAACGCCCAATATATCGCCCAGGAACTGGCAAAACTGGGGATTCCCCATTACTATCAAACCGTCGTCGGCGATAACCCCGAACGCTTGCAAGCGGCCATCGATATTGCCATTCATCGCGCCGACATCCTCATCTTTACCGGAGGCCTCGGCCCCACCCCCGACGATTTAACCGTAGAAACCTTAGCAGATTTCTTTCATACCCCTTTACAAGAACGCCCCGATGTGCTAAAGGACATCGAAGCCAAATATGCTCGGCGGGGGCGCACCATGTCCCCGAGTAACCGCAAACAGGCCTTACTCCCCGAAGGGGCCGACGTCTTACCCAATCCCATCGGTAGCGCCCCCGGTATCATTTGGCGACCCGGCCACGTGACCATCTTCACCTTTCCCGGAGTTCCCTCGGAAATGCGGGCCATGTGGCAAGAAACCGCCGTTCCTACCCTCAAAGCCCAAGGTTGGGGTCAGCAGGTGTTCCACAGCCGCACTCTCAAGTTTTGGGGGATTCCCGAGTCAGAGTTAGCGGAAAAGGTCTCCGGCTTCCTCAATTCCGTGAATCCCACAGTGGCCCCCTATGCCAATTATGGCCATGTCAAGTTGCGGGTGTCGGCCCGGGCTGAGTCAACGGAGGCGGCGGTGGCCCTCATCCATCCCATCGCCCAGCAAATTCAGGAGATTGCGGGAATTTACTACTATGGCAGCGATGACGAAACTCTGGCGACGGTGGTCGGACAACAGCTACAGGCCCGAGGAGAAACCCTCGCCGTGGCTGAATCCTGTACTGGGGGCTATTTGGGCAAAGCCTTAACGGAGATTCCAGGGAGTTCGGCTTATTTCTCGGGCGGCGTGATTGCCTATGAGAACCGGATTAAGGAACATCTGTTGGGGGTTGATGGCGAGATTTTACAGACCCTGGGGGCGGTATCGGGACCCGTGGCGGAACAAATGGCGGCGGGAGTTCGTGATTGTTGCGGTACAGATTGGGGCATTGGTATCACGGGAATTGCTGGCCCCACCGGTGGCACTCCCGATAAGCCGGTGGGATTGGTTTATATCGGTTTAGCTGGCCCTGAGTCCGTGAGTCATATCGAGTATCGTCTCGGGGATACTCGGGGACGGGATTGGATTCGCGAGATTAGCGTCAGTCACGCCCTGAATCAGCTTCGTTTGGCGTTGAGTCGTCCTTAATCTAAGGAAATTTGTAATCCCCAGACATCTTGGGGGACGAAGGTGCGATCGCTGGCAATCTTAGCCACCGGTTCCGTCAGGGTAAACTCTCCCGCGTCAATCCAGGCTTTAAGTTCTTCGGCCACTTGGCGCGATCGCGGAATACTGGCCAACGGGGCCACCCGAACCGACTTCCCATCGACGGTAATTTTACCCGATTTCAATTGAGCATAACTCACCAGTCCAAAAGTGGGACGCACCCGGCGGGGAATGGAAAAATCCACCACTGGGGCCACCAACTCCTCATCGCGAACCGCACAACGTTCCACCACCGTCTCATTGAGAACCGGCAGAGGAACCCCAACCCCCAACATCAGGGAGGGACCATAGTGATGAAAATAACAGCCGCGCACCCAATTGCGGTTCATTTGTCGCGCATCGCCCATCAAGGCAAGCGTAGCCGCCGGTCCAATGGGCGTATCATTGGGGAGTCGCTTTTGCAGGGGGAAATGTTGCGTCCCTTCACCGACGACATAGCCCACACCGCCCCCCATAAAGACACGAGTTCCAATGCCAATTAGGTCTAAATTGGGATCATTGAAGAGGGGAGAAATGGCCCCAGGGTTCGAGTAAACGGCATTTCCCAGTTGTGGCTGGAGAGGACCGAGATAGGTAAAGAGAGTGCGATCGCCCCCATTGACCCCGACAATAAAGTTCTGATAGAGATTACGAGGATTAAACAGATAGAACTGATTAATCGTATCGCGAGAAATCTGGGTTTCAAAGGAGGCCCGAGGATAACAATCGGTGACTTGGCCAATGGCCCGAACCTGAACCGTTTTCCCGGCGATGAGGTCCTCAATCACATGGCCGCCGCCGCGATTCTCCTTCCACGTGGGTTCACGGCTAGGATCTTCAGCATCACTCACCTCCGCCAGTTGCGTCGCCCCCAGATACAAATCCACGGCCCCAAAGCCAGAATAGGCCATCACCCCGTCAATCCAGCAGCGACGAATCTTGATCGGCGGGTCAGTATGTCCGATATTAAGGATGGCCCCACTGGACTCCATCGGTTCAAAGGTTCCGGTGGTGATCACATCCACCTGTTTTGTGGCTTGGGTCACGCCGATATCTGCCACTCGGGCCTTGAGTTCCTCAACTGTCCAGACTGAGGCTTTCCCAGCTTCAATTTTTTCGTTAATTTCGGCGATCGTCCGTTCCAT
>SIHH01000305.1:0-1306 GCA_004299065.1 Phormidium sp. SL48-SHIP
CCCCTATTCCCTCTCGCAAAGCCGAAACCCCGCAAACAGTTCCCGAACTTGGGGAAAATACCAATTGCGAAAACTGTTACGCAGGGTCCAAGGGCGAGTCGTCCAACTTCCCCCTCGTAAGACATAATGGTGGCCATCAAAATAGGTTTGGGAATAGCCGGTATAGGGAAACGACCGAAACCCCGAATAACCGGCAAAGGGAGTTGAGGTCCATTCCCAAACGTTGCCTAGCATATCGGCGACGCCCCAAGGACTGCAATGGTCGGGATAGGCATGAACGGGAGTCATTCCCCCGAGTCGGCGGTGATGATTGCAATGATGAGATTGGGGTGGTTCGGTTCCCCAGGGATAAGGTTGACGGCAATGTTGCTGAGGGTTCCAGCTTGCGGCCTTTTCCCATTCTGCCTCGCTGGGGAGTCGTTTCCCGACGAAATTGGCGTAGGCGTTGGCTTCATACCAACTTACGCCACAGACGGGATGATGGTCGAGGTGGGATGCCTCGGTTTGGGAGAGTTGGGATAACTGTTGCGGCCAATAGAGGGGTTCCTGGATATTCTGCTGGCGGATAAACTGCCAACCGGCGGCCGACCAATAGTCGGGATTGTTGTACCCTCCTGCCTCGATGAAGCGACGGTATTGGCCACAGGTGACGGGATAGCGGTCAATTTGATAACGGTCGAGATGTTGGAGAAACGCCGGTTGTTCATTGTCGATCGCATTGGCGTCACTATTGCCCTGTAGAAACGTCCCGGCGGGGATTTTGATACTTTTGAAGTCAGGAGCGCTAGAGGCGGTCGGATGGGCTACGTAGAGGGGCTTATGATGATATTTACGGCGATGTAGGGCTTCGACTATCGCCATTGTTTCACTATGTTGACTTTCATGTTGCAGGATGAACCACCAGAGGCGGGCCTGTTGCGAGAGAGGGGCGCGGGGTAGGTAGTCCAAAACTCGCTGGCGAACCTGTTGCAGGGCCTCACAGGTGTCTGTCAGGCTGGGGAGTTGTTCTCGCTGCTGTTTGGGCAGGCCATCGGCGGCATAGAGGCGATGGGTTTGGGGCTGGTGGGGGGCCTGGCCGGCACAATGACGTAATAGCCAGAGTTCTTCGGTAAAGCCAATATGACCCAAATGCCAACCAATGGGGCTAAAGTCAGGATGGGCTTGTTGGTAATAGAGGCGATCGCCTAGGTTTTGGACTTGGTTCAGGGTGGCCTGACGACAATCGATTAGGGCTTGTCGCAGGACGTGGATGGGGGAAAACTCGGAAGGAACTGACATTAGGGGTTTACAGGAATCCAGTCTGGTG
>SIHH01000305.1:1406-4085 GCA_004299065.1 Phormidium sp. SL48-SHIP
AGGCTTGCAACCTATTGACTATTTAACGTGTTTAAGAGGGCTTGTAGTTTGAGTTGAATTTCGGCCAACTCTTTGGCTGGATCTGACCCGGCGACAATGCCGGCCCCCGCGTAGAGGCGGGCGCGATCGCCGTTGATGAGGGCTGAACGAATCCCAACAATAAACTCACTGTCTCCTTGCCCATTCACCCAGCCGAGAGGGGCGGCGTAGAGTTGGCGATCGAGGGTTTCCCAGTCGCGAATGGCCTGACAGGCTGGCTGACAGGGAACTCCCGCCACCGCCGGGGTGGGATGGAGTTGGGCGAGAACATCGAGAGGATGAACCGAGTCGGGGAGACTGGCGCGGACGGGAGTCCAGAGATGTTGGATATTGGACAGTTGCAGCAGACGAATGGGAGGGACGGGATGGAGGGACAGGCCTAACCGTTGCAGTTTTTGCTCGATGAAGTGTAACACGACGCGATGTTCATGGCGTTCTTTGGGACTCGACAGAAGATGATTCGCCAGTTGGGCATCGGTGGAAGGGGTTTCACCTCGGGGGGCTGAACCGGCGAGGGCGTCGGCGATGAGTTGGCGATCGCAGCTGCCCAAAAGACGTTCAGGACTGGCCCCGATGAAGTATTGACCGTTGCCATTACCCACGGCGAAGCTGTAACAGTCGGGATAACGATGTCGCAGTTGGGCTAAGGCGGTGGTGAGATGGAAGGGGGAACGGGCCTGTAACTCAATGGCGTGGGAGAGAACCACTTTTTGCAGATGGTTGGCCGCGATCGCCCCTAAGGCCCGTTGAACGTTGGTTTGGAATTGCTGGATATCCCGCCAGTCGCAATGGACGGGTTGGGGAATGACCTGCGGATCGCGGCTGAGGGGCCGTGAGGGCAGCGATCGCAATTGTTGCAGGGTTTGCCAGGTTTGTTGACTCAAACGCGCCAGATCGCTGTGATGGGTGAGGGGCAGATTACAGGTGGCGATGGTTTGTCCCCGTTGATGGCTCAGTTGCCATTGGGGTAAAAAGGCACTGGCGGCGGGAAACAGGCTATGGGTAGAGTCGTCGAAGAAGCTGAAACTACAGAAGATTTGTAACCCTGGCGGATGTCCTAAACGCGGATTGATGAGCGTGGCGTTCTCCTGACAGTGACTGACAAAGGCTTGGATGGTTTGGAACCGCTGTGGCCCGTTGGCGATTTCCTGACAGCAACTCCCCCAGGCGGCGATCGCCTGCTGTTGGCTGGGGTTTTCTAAGTAGAATGAGGGCTGATCGCAACGATGATGCTGATCGAAGGCGATGAGGGGGTCCAGATCCGGCAGGATGATTCGTAGACTCAGCCAATGCGATCGCACCGTCTTGGCTAATTTTTGCTGGCAATTGAAAAGAAATCTCTCAATATCTTGACAATTTTTAAAGCACTGTGTCGGACTAGGTTGAACGACCATGAACGAGCGTAATGTAAAGATGTATTAAGAGTTAAGTGGCCAACGTCTCGGTTCCCTCAAACCCCGAGAGTCCCAATCATGACTCAAACCGCCGCCAAACGCGGGAATCGCGGCAACCGTCTCTCGGCGCTGGCCTCTCCCGACTACTAAGCTACCATCGATGCCGGGGTGCTGTCCTTGGTCTTGAGGGGAGGGTTAGCCGAGTTTTGTCTGAAGCGATCGCCTCAATTGTAAAATACCTCTAAAAGACAACATCAGATTTTAACACTCACCTCGATTCCTGAAACCTTAGACAAAACTGAACGAATGACCACCGTATCTCCATCTCCCACGTCCTTGAAAATTTGGTTTGCTGCCATCAAACCCCCCATGTACACCGTTGCCATTATTCCGATTTGGGTGGGGACCGCCGTTGCGGTTTCCGAGCAACAAACCTTAAACGTTCGCATCTTTGCCACATTTTTAATGGCAGCCATTTTAATTATTGCCTGGTTAAATCTCAGTAATGATGTCTTTGACTCAGAAACGGGAATTGACAAAAACAAAGCTCATTCTCTAGTGAACCTAACCGGGAATAAACCCCTGATTTTTAGCCTAGCCAACCTCTGTTTACTACTGGGTTTAAGTGGCATTGTGGCGATCGCCCTCTGGCAACAAGACCTCACCCTTGTGACCCTAATCCTCGGCTGTTGCGCCCTCGGCTATAGTTACCAGGGGCCGCCCTTTCGTCTCGGCTACCAAGGACTCGGCGAACCCATTTGCTTCCTCACCTTTGGCCCCATGGCCCTCGCCGCTGCCTACTACAGTCAAACCCAATCCTGGCAAGGCTTACTTAGCCATCCCTTGCCCTTTGTGATCACCTCTAGCTTTATCGGTTTGAGTACTAGCATTATTCTCTTTTGTTCCCACTTTCACCAAGTCGACGACGACCTCGCCGCTGGCAAGCGATCGCCCATTGTCCGCCTCGGAACCCAACGAGGGGCAACCGTCCTCAATTCTGTCACCGGCGTGATGTTTCTCGGGTTGGCGATCGCCATCAGCCTCGGCTACCTCTCAGCCTGGGTTCTTCTGACGTTTCTCAGTCTCCCCATCGCCATCCAACTCTGTCGCCATGTCCAACGTCACCACAACCAACCCCAACAGGTCAGTAACTGCAAATTCATCGCCGTCAATCTACATTTTCTCAGCGGTCTTCTCCTCGGCCTCGGCCTGACCCTTTGATTCATGACCCCCCCACCTATTGCCT
>SIHH01000306.1 GCA_004299065.1 Phormidium sp. SL48-SHIP
CTACGCCATAGATTACATCTAAGATATACTCTCGGGACAGGTTGGAGGGATGGGTTGTCGCTGGGGTTATGGGCTGAGATCCAATGAGCCAATAGACAATATGATCGCTCATCATGTAAATTGGTTCATCTTCAGCCTCTTGTTCCCGGAAATAGGCGGCGATGTCATAGGCGGGGCCAACCTCTAGGGGATCTCCAGCTAGAAGGCGATCGCCCACGATGCGATATTCTGTAAGAATAGGAGTTAAGGAAGTCAGCAAAAGGACAAGTATTAGACCAAACAGGACTCGGTCTAAGAGAAGGGTTCGGGATATTTTTTGCCATAAAATAGCAACCCCCAACCCTAAGCAGGGGACGAGTTGAATTAAGTAATGTTGATAGGCTGCTCCGGTTTCTAGGATGGATACGAAAATACTAATGGTCAGTAATCCTAGGGCGATCGCAGGATAAGAACGGCTATAAAATCGTTTGTTTTTTGGAAAAACAGCCAGAATGATGCCTAATGCTCCTCCCAGCCAAAGAACCAGAGTAATGCCAAAAATCATATCATTTTGACTACTATTGATTAGCCCATCTTTAAGCCGACTCAATATCTGTGGGCTTCCCAGTTGGCTATCTGAGTAATTCAAGGGAGCCACAATAACTGATAGCCACCAAAGTTTTGAATGTCCCGTGAGCCAGTACGGAAAAAAGGTTAGAAAACAGACGAGAAAACCCCCTAAACTATAGCTAACGGCTTGGCGCACCATTCGCGTCCAGTCGGGTAGATGTTGGAGGATAATATAAAAGCCAATAATTAGAACACTGTAGCCTAAATTTAAACGCATAAAGGCCGCCGTGGTCAGGAGAATTGCGATCGCAAAGGTTGCTTTTAAGCCCGGTTTTGGCCGCAGAAATAGCACCGCTAATGCTGCGGTGAGGGGAACGATCGCCACATGTTCACTCATAACCGCTTGGCCAGCCGATAAGACGCTGATTCCTAAAGCGGTGGCGATCGCACTCAGAAACGCCGCCGTTGCATGGGTGAAGGTTTTGGCACAAAAATAGACGAGAATCGCCACAATCATGACGCAAAGGGTTCCCGCAATGCGAATTGAGAGAATACTTTTGCCTAAGGTGAGGATAAACAGGGCATAAGCTACAAAAAGAAGGGGTGGTTTTAAGTCCCAAAGTTGGGTATAAGGAAGATGACCATCAAGAAGGGATTGCCCCATGAGAATGAAGGTGCTTTCATCCCAATTGATGACGGCTTCAAAGAAAAAGGGCAGACGAATCAACACGGTGATTACGGCGATTGCCGCCAGATAGAAACCATCCTGCTTGGTCAGATGCTTGCGGAGATCAGGGGGGGTCATCATCATAAAAATAAGACCTAAATCCAGACTTGAATCGACTTGATACCCCGTTGAGCATCAAGAGTGTAATTCAGAGCCAAAATAGGGCAACAATCTCTTAAATGTAGCTGATAAACTTCGTTGTGGGGGAGAAAGGGTCGCCAATTTATGGTAAAACAGCAACAGTTGTGGTGTTTACGGATGAAGGCGATCGCATGAGACGAGTATTTGTATCGGCTGGCCATGGAGGCTACGATGATGGGCAGATTGACCCAGGAAGCATCGCGGGTGACACAACCGAAGCCCAGGAGATGATTCTACTGCGCGATCGCCTCCTCAGCGCCCTCCAGGCCCGCAAAGTCACGGCCTTATCCATTCCCGATGACCTCAACCAAGACCAAACCATCGCCTGGATTAACAATCGCGCCCAAGCCAACGATGTGGCGATTCAACTCCATGCTAATGCAGCCCTGAACCCCGAGGCCCGAGGCACAACGGTGTATTACATCACCAACAACAACGAACGCCGCCTCGAAGCCGAACGCCTCCTACGCAGCTTACTGCAACAAGTCCCCCAATTTGCCAATCGTGGCGCCCGCCCCGACTCGATGACCGCAACGGGAAGTCTCCAATTCTGTCGGGCGGTGGCGGTTCCCTCCCTCTATATCGAGATTGGCTTTCTCACCAACCCCAGCGATCGCAGTTTAATCCAAAATCGCCGCCCCGCGATCGCCGCTGGCCTCGCCGATGGCCTCCTGGCTTGGGTGAATCGCGCCCCGGAATTTCCGCCGCCGGATGTCACCTACCCCACCATCAACATTCGCATCAATGGTCAACGCTATGGAGAACCGGGCCTCATTATTCATGGCAATTCCTATATTCCTATTGACTTAGCCGATGCGTTGGGAGTGGATTTAAGTCAAGCCGAATACGTGCGGCGAGTCTATTATCGAAATATCGTCTATGTTAAGGCGATCGACTTACGAGAATTTAATATCTCCGTCGGCTGGAACAATGACGATCGCGCCGTGGTTTTACGCTCGGCTATTCCCATTTGTCCGGGACATATTGACCGTATTATGGGAGTGGGAAATACCACAGAAACCCAAATGCAAGTGTTTCTAAAAAATGATAATTCGGACGCTTTAACCCAGTTTCCAGACTTAGCCAAACTCTATCGAGAAGAGGCCAGCATTGAGGGCGTTAATAGTGATATTGCTTTCGCACAAATGTGTTTAGAAACGGATTTCCTGCGCTTTGGTCGTGGTGTGAGTGCCAGTCAAAACAACTTCGCAGGCTTAGGTGACGCCGCCGGAAGTTCCACCGGGGCAACCTTTTCTTCAGCCCGAGTTGGGGTTCGCGCTCATGTTCAGCATTTAAAAGCCTATGGCAGTGTTGAACCCTTGGTATTAGAGATTGTTGACCCACGTTTTCGCTTTATTTCCCGAGGAATTGCCCCCCTGGTTCAGCAACTTTCAGGACGCTGGACATCGGATCTCAATTATGGCGATCGCATTCTCGCCATTCTCCGCCAACTCTACGAATCCGCTGGCATTTTGTAAAAAACCTAGCCAGAAATTAGGGGCCATTATCCATCAAAAACGATTCCCGTCGGGCAAAATTCCGTAACCCACAAGCCTAAGTCCTCGTCAGGAATTTCCCGTTTAACATGGTCACACAGAGCCTGAGCCTGTTCAGGAGTTTCCGTCAGAGCAAACACCGTTGGCCCAGAACCGGACATCATGGCCCCGAGAACCTCGCCATCCGACATTACCTGACGCAAATTAGCCACCGAGGGAAACTCCGGTAAGACTACTTTTTCTAAGTCGTTATAGAGCAGACGACCAATGTCGGCTTTATCGTGGTTCAACAACGCCGACATCATCGGGCCAGCGTGGAGAGAACGACGCCGCTGTTCTTGTTCACTCTCACCCGTCGCATAGGTATCGCAAAAGCGTTCCCGGAAGGTTTTATAGGCCCAGGGAGTGGAGACGGCCAAACTGCGATATTTGGCTAACACCACCGACAATCCTTCCATACTCGGTAGCGGGGTGATTTCCTCGCCACGACCACTAGCCAAGGCCGTTCCGCCACTGATGCAAAAGGGAATATCTGAGCCTAACTGCGCTCCTAATTCCCAGAGTTCGGGTTGGGTTAGACCGAGGTTCCACAGTAAGTTTATGCCCACGAGAACCGCCGCTGCGTCAGCCGAACCGCCCGCTAAGCCGGCGGCGATGGGAATCATTTTGTTCAGACGAATATCAACGCCCCCGAGGGTATGATATCGGTCGGGGTATTGCTGGGCCATCAACTCCGCCGCACGCAGGGCCAGGTTGCTGCGATCGCTCGGGACTCCCGGTGTATTACAGTGGACTCGGAACGCTTCGAGTCCGTTGGCCCGTAACTCCAGGCGATCGCACAGAGCCACACTCTGCATGACCATGGCCAGCTCGTGATAGCCGTCGGGGCGATCGCCGATAATCTCTAAATGTAGGTTAATCTTGGCAGGGGCGGAGAGGGTGCAACGTTCCATGAATTTGGCTCAACGGTGGATAGAACCACAAGTACCATTGATCAAGTTATCCTAGAAGGAGGATTTTGGGGAGATGGCCATGCGTCAACATCGATTTACAGCTTTGGGCTTGGCCCTAGCCCTGGTGCTAGGAGCTTGTGGCCCAGACGAACAAGACTTCAGCGCCCCTGACCCCGATGAGACTCCAGTGGCTGAACAAGCTCCCACCGATGCACC
>SIHH01000307.1 GCA_004299065.1 Phormidium sp. SL48-SHIP
AACGCCATATTCTCCGACTCATACCGCGATCGCCAATCCTCCCAAGCCGCCTCAGCCTCCGGTTCACCGACTTGTCCTTTCCCCAGCAGAATCACCCCATCACGCCAATCCAAAATCCCATACTCCCCACTCTCACTCAGACGTTGCAACTTCGGAACCATCACCGCCAAACGAGCGCGATCATGGCGGAACGCCACCTGATAGGTTTGCAAACGCCACAAATCCACCAAAATATAGTCCATCCGCTCGACAACCCCCGCATCCGTCAACAACTCCATCTGGGGAAAGCGCAAAATCTCCCGACGACTGGACAAATGGGGAATAATATAGGTCGTCGCCGCCACACCCGCATCGTCGGGAACCTGGGCCAGCAGCGGATAGATGGCCCCAGCATGACGCCATTGGCGAGTGATGGGAACATGAACCCAGGGGTCAATGGAATCGGGAATCAGAAACGATAAACTGCGGTTGGGGTTTCCGCCAATGGTCACCATCACTGAGAGGGTTAGACAGAAAACCCAAAAGCGGCGAATGTTGGGAGTTTTGAACACCTGCGGACGCACAGACCACCAGAGAATCGCCCCATAACAGAGTCCGGGAACCACTGTCATTGCATAGCGAATATTGATGGCTAAAACCGACTGTCCCTGAGCTACAAATAGCTTAAAGAGCGGAAAACCGGCGATCGCCCACGCTCCCCCCGACGCCGCCGGAACAAACGCAAAGGGAAGCCACTGTCCTAATAAATAACTCATCGTGCGGCCAAAAGGGGTGAAAATCTGCCCAATCAAATGAAACGGCTGACTCAGCATCCCCCAGAGAATCTCTAAGGTGGTTGCACTGTCTCCCTCAGCATATTGTCCGAAGCGTTCCATCATAAAGCGTTCGGAAATATCCTCGGAAAATAAGGGCATAATCACATTAGTCAACCCCACGATATAGCCAAACCCCAGCAGACAGACCACCGCTCCTCGCGCCGGAAACCGACGACTCAGCAGCATATAGGCCCCCACCCCAAACAGGCCAATTCCTGAATCTTCACGAACCAGCAGGATGGCGATCGCCACCGCCCAAAACAGCCCCCACCAGCGTTTCTCCATCGCCAACAGCAGGGTGAAGGTAAACAGGGGAATCTGACAGATATCATGGAAATTCGCCCAAGTTGGCCCCAATACCGCATTGGCGCAATAGAAGCTGAGGGTCATAAAGGCCGCCAGAGGCGAATCGAGGTGTTGTCGCGCTAGAACATAGAGAACCAATCCCGCTGCGGTGACAAGAATGACTTGTAACACCGTCAGCGTCACCGGGGACGGAAAGAGACTATAGAGAGGAAGCCAAAACAGTAACGCCGGGGTGAAATGTTGTCCCAGGCGTTGGTAGAACACCGTCGGGAACTCGCCCTGGTGGACCACATTTGTGGATAACGCCGAGGAGAGGGAACTCTGGAAAAACCGTCCCTGGCTGTTATTCCAGAACACTTGGTTAAAAATTCCCTGGTCGTAAGAGGCGTAGAATGTGTAGTAGCGATGCAGTGTAATGGTGAGACTCACCAGGAAAAACACCATCGCCGCTGCGATCGCGACCCGAAACCAAGGATTTTTGAGTGACGTGACTCCCATTGCGCTTTTTCTAAATATGAGTGGCTAGACCTAAGGAGGGATAGAGAGCGCGTTGGGGGCGATCGCCCTCAACCTTAGCTCAAAAAATTATCGCTCAGTTGTGATCCCGGTTTACCCTGAAATCTAAAGAAGACATTAAAGTAGAAGGGAAATGCGTCAAAATTAAGCTAAGCCTCTCAATCAACTGTCCCCCCACCCTGATGTCACCAACCTATGCTGATGCAGCAAGAGATGACATGGTAGCATCTCCCAACTTCAACACCTATCCCAACGCAGTCTTACAACTGCTCCTGTTCGTCGATCGCCGTTCGAGTTCCCAGGAAGAACTCAAGCGCATTCGCGGCTACCTCGACAGCGTGAAATCTGACGGGAACTTCGCCCTAGAGGTGATTGACGTCAGCGAACAGCCCTATCTGGCAGAACATTTTAAACTGATTGCCACACCAACGCTGATCAAAGTTCATCCTGAACCCCGCCACAGTCTGACCGGCAGTAACCTGGTGTCTCAATTGGACCATTGCTGGGGGAAATGGCAACAGTCGGCCCATGAGTATAGCGATCGCTGTCCCACAACCATTCATGACGGCCAGGGTTCCGTCAACTCCTGTTTTCCCTCCATCGCCACCTCCTCAGAAATCATCCAACTCTCCGACGAAGTCTTCCGCCTCAAACAAGAAAAAGAGGAACTGCAAGAGCAACTACGGTTCAAAGATCGCCTCATCTCCATGTTGGCCCATGATCTACGCAACCCTCTCACCTCCACCTCCATCGCCCTCGAAACCCTCGAAACCCTCAACCACCCCAACAACGCCGACAAACTCAAAGCCAACCCCAACCTAACCGATCGCCTGCTACAACACGCCCGCACCCAAACCCGGCAAATCGAGCAAATGATCTTCGATGTCCTCGAAAGCGCCCGCAGTCAAGATGGCTACCTCTCGATTGTGCCGCAACAGATCAACCTGGCCGAACTCTGCCAAGATGCCCTCAATCGCCAATGGGAGAACTTCGAGACACGCGGCTTAACCGTCCAGACTGACTTACCCCAAGACTTACCCGACGCACACGCCGACGCCAACCGGGTGCGACAAGTCCTCATGAACCTCCTCGACAACGCCGCCAAATACACCCCAGAAGGGGGGACCATTTCCCTGGCCTTACTCCATCGCACCGCCCAGAAAATCCAAGTTAGCATCAGTGACACCGGTCCCGGCATCCCCTTTGACAAACAACAGCGAATTTTCGACGATCGCGTGCGCCTCGAACGGGATGAACAAACCGATGGCTATGGCCTGGGGTTATCCCTTTGTATGCGGGTGGTGCGATCGCACTACGGTCATATCTGGGTCGACTCCCAACCCGGACAGGGTAGCACCTTTCACTTCACCCTGCCCGTCTATCGTCCCTAGTCCACCGTCCTAGGCCTCGCCCTTAACAACCCCTTTACCAAAGAACTTCGGCGGCTGGGCCTTCGTATAGACTTCCGTCTCTTGTTCAATCGCCTGACGCAGATGTAGCGGCAGAGAACTCAGGCCCAGCCAGGTAATCCCATCAAACATCCGCAGGCCCCCAGTTGTCTTCTCGGCCAGGCGGCGATCAATCTCCTCGGGAGAAGCCTTAAACCCCTCCTGAGACGCCAACGCAAAGCCCCAAGGAGAGGCATACGTGGGAACATGAGAATGATAGGATTGCACCTGAGGAAAAATATCCTTCAGGGTATTGACAATTCGCGCATGAAGCTGTAACTCTTCCGGTGCAACGGGTCCCGCCTGAACCACAAACTGGCCCTGGGGGGAGAGAACATCGCGAATCTGTTGAAAATACTCCTTCGTAAACAATTGGAACGAGGGGCCTTCCTCAATCGGGTCTGAGAGATCCGAAATCACCACATCCCACTGCACCTGAGTCTCATCGAGATATTGCAGCGCATCCCCAATCACCAATTCAGCGCGGGGGTCATCAAAAGAGTTTTGGTGCATTTCCGGCAGATGTTGCCGACAGGCCGCCACCACATCCCCATCAATATCCACCATAACCGCCTGTTCCACCGTCGTCCAGCGCAACACTTCCCGCAGCGTGGCCCCTTCCCCGCCACCCAGAATCAGCACCTTCCGGGGGTTCCCGTGGGCCAAACAAGCCGGGTGAACCAGGGGTTCATGATAGAGAAATTCATCCCCAGTACAAGATTGCCATTTTCCATCGAGAACCAGCGCCTTTCCATAGGCCCCGGTTTCGACAATGTGCATCTCCTGATATTGGGTTTGTTGGAATGCTAAAAGTTTCGTCACCCCGTGGATGTAGATATCCCAGGGGGTAATGTACTCCGTAATCCAGAGGTCAGCTTTAACGTCACTACCTGCCATATTGATTGACTCGTCCTCGCCGTAGGTTGCGAAATTTGCAGACTCATCAGTTTATCATGGTTTTCCCCAAGGCGTGAGGTTTTTG
>SIHH01000032.1:0-19700 GCA_004299065.1 Phormidium sp. SL48-SHIP
CCAACAGCCGCACGGAGTTGGTTCGCTATGCGTTAGAGAATGGCTTGACCGATTAAGACGGTCAGAGGACAACTAAGAGCATCCCGAATGGGTTAGCTTGACCCCCAATCCCTCTCGCCACTGGAGAGGGATTTAAGCGTAACGACGATGGGCCTACTCTCGTGAAAGCCAGGGAAAATAGCGAGGCAGGTCGATGAGTTTGCTAAATTGATGGTGCATTTTTTGGTAGAGGTTGCGGTCTTCCGTGCGAATGTTGACGTAGCCTTGGGCGCCGATTAGGGGAATGTTGTCTGGGTTATCGATGGTAAAAGTGACTTTAGAAACCGGTTGCAGACCATCTTCAGTGAAGTGAGGACTAATGCTTTCAATAGTGGCGGGATAGCGGAAATTGGCTTGACCATCAACGCGAAATTCTAGGGGTTGCCCTTCTGTGATGAGGTGGCGATCGCCCTGGGATACATAAGCCACACCATCGAGTTGTTCCACATTAACAATTGACAATATTTCTTGACTCCGTTGAATATATTGACGGTTCTGTAGATCTAAATCTTCCGTTAGAATCACCCCTGAAACATCAGCATGAAACGTGTTGTTGTCTTGCCGTTTTTCTAGCTCCTGAAGTTCATGACGTAGGGCATCGAGTTCTAGTTGATGGTTGCTAACCGTAGCCCTAGCACTGTTAACTTCAGCGTCAAGAGTTCGACGAGTGTTTTGCTGCTGCTCATATTGATCTTGCAAGCTTTGCCGTTCGTCTTGAAACTGCCGGATCAGGTCGTCTTGTCGTTCAACCAAGGCGAGACTTTCAGATCCTCGTCCTTGAGCGCGATTCCGTTGGCGGTTTTTTTCATGCTCTAACTGTTGAATTTGATAGGTAATTTGGCGATTTTCACCATTCACCCGCAACAGTTCTTGTTGATAATTGAAGATTTGATCACGCAAATTCTCCAGGTGGGGTTCATAAGGTGCGACCACCTCACTGTCTGGATTCACCTCTGAGCGCAGTGAGGTTATACGCTCTTGTCGAGCTTGCAAATCTGTAATCTTTTCTCGAAGTGGGGATGCCTGATTTTCTAAGGTGAGTTGCTGGGTTTTTAATTCTTCAATTTGAGCGTCGAGGCTGCGAATCTCATCTCCAACTCCGGCAATATCCCGCTCAATCGAATCACGTTCGTGATCTAATTGGCGACTGGCGGGTAATCCAGGACCAACCATGAGGGCTTGTAACTCCTGATTATGGTTAGCTAGACGATTGTAAGCTTGATTTTCTTCATCTTTAGCACTTTGTAGCCGCTGTTCGGCTCGCTCCAAATCAATTTCTGAGCGTCTTAACTCCCCTTCTTGTTGTTGGATAGTTCGTTGCAAGTCCCGAATGCGATCGCCCAATTGCAGATCGATAATTCTGACGACTGGCTCTCCCGCTTGCACATAGTCCCCAGATTGATGATAGAACTCTGGCTGGCCATCGCTGGGCATCGTGACGGCTTGTCGCTGGTTTTTCCGAGCTTGAGCTTCTGCATCAGCTCCGACATGGTTCTCCAGAGGAATGAATCCCACGGCTCCCAAAACGAGAACAACCGCGCCAACTCGTAACCAACCCTGTCCGGAGTTTTGAGTATCCGGCTTAGCCGTGGCAGCGGGTTCAGCGGCTTCCGGCTCAGGGGAACTGGGGGCTGGATTGGCGTCTTGATGGGGTGCGTCAGGGGTTGGGGGAACGACTCGTAGAGGAGATTGAGGTTGAGGTTGAGAGGTCATGGTGTAGATCCCTTAATGGAGTGAACAATGTGGGGTTAACTGTTTTCCGGAAGTAGGAAGAAATAAATCGCCCAGATGGTAATTAGCACCAGGGCGATCGCCGGAATATTGGTGAGCGTCCAATCACTCAGACGCAGAAATAGGAAGCCAAAGACGCTACAGATATAGAACAAACTCAAAGGCGCGTAAAGGGCGAGAACTTTGGCATCAGCAGCGGTTTCTCGTTTGGGTTTGCCCTGAAACAGACGTTGATAGAACTTAAAGGAGCGTGTGCGGAGGTTATTGATGCCACTAGCGGCGACAGCGAGGTGATAGCCGTCGAATTTGGCGAGGGGGTTGAGGTTGAGAGCAATGGTGAATAGGGCCGCCAGCATCAGTAGATAGCTGCTGATATAGAGAGAACTGCCGGGAACGGCGAGAATCCAAAGCCAGAGGGCGATCGCCGCGATAGTAATCTGGGTGAGGACTCCGGCGGCGACCACCTGAATCCGTTGCCAACGGGAGAGACAGTAGGAGTCGCTGGTGTTGGTGTAGGCGGCGGGGAACAAACACATAAAGAGGAGTCCGATTTCAGGAACCACACCGCCATAGTATTTGAGGGTAAAGGCGTGGCCCAATTCGTGAATGGACACCACCAGCATAGCCAGGAGAATAAAGGGAACCAGGATAGCGGCGCGATGCTCGCTCCAGAGTTGGGTCCCAAGTTGCAGGATGGCCCGAGATTGGGCCATTCCGGCCACGAGGGAGGCGCTGAGGAACGCCAGCAGCAGAAAGGAAACGGGTTTCGTCCAAATCCAGCGCAGTTTGTTGATATGGCGATCGAGCCAGCGATCGGGGTTAATCAGGGGAATTTTGAAAAACAGCAGTTGCAGGGGGTTGAATTTGCCCCGAGGTGGTTTTTGGCGTTCAGTTCCCTCCAGCATTCCCGTACTGGCCAGCATTTGTAGGAGTTGCTGCCATTTTTGCCGGGAGATTTGGCTCGACTGGGGGGGACCGTCTCCAACCTGAGCGGCGATCGCCTGTTGATCTCGGCGGGAGACTTGGATATAGGTTCCGTCTTCGGGGTTCCGAAGAATCCAATAGCCATCGGGGTGATCAATCCATTCCACGCAGGATTTGAGGCGAGGGCCGTTTCCTGAGGGGATTTGGTCGAGGGCCAGAATCCCTTTATGAATGAGTTTACAGATAAGTTGACACACCAGTTGGCTATCGACGAGGGAAAATTCCGTCTGACAGCGTTGTTGGACGGTCTCGACGGTGTATTGTCCCTGAAAGTAGCGCAGTGCAAAGCCTTCGTGTTCTGAGAAGACATGGCGTTGTCCCGTTTCGGGGCAACGGAGGACAACCCGCGTATCCTGTTTCACCTTCGCCAATTGCCAATAGGGCCGCAGATCGGGACAAATCCAATCTTGGGCAATCTCGGCCTGGGGGGGAAGGTTTTTGCGGCTGGACGTAACCATGATGATTAAAGCGTGAACCCTGTCCTTAATCTGTCGGTTTGAGAAGCCGGTTTTTACGGAAATCTCCGGTAATTGTTACAAAACTTTATTTTTTACGGGGTAACTCCGGGAGGGGGGAGGCGATTGATCTGATTCCTGGCTACTTGAGACGATGACATTGACAGGGATCAGCAATATATGATAGGGGAAGATAAATCATATAAGACCAACCTTGTCCGCGATCGCATCGGGATTCAATTTTATTACCAGGGTAACGAAGTTATGTCAACACCTAAACCCCAGCCCTCATTCAATCTGAGACGGTTAAAAGACCTAGAGATGAGGCTCAATCGCGAAAAGAACTTAGGGAAGTTGTGGGAATATTACATGGATCGATTTGCCGATCATCCTGAGTTTATCGAGTTTGGCGAGCCTGTTGAGCATCCCTTCCTACAACAAATCATCCCGATGCTCAGTCAAGAGATTGTTAAAAAAGACCCACGAAACATCTTTTTAATCAAAATTCCTGACTATGAGTTTATTCATGGCAGTTTTTGGGTTGAAAGCCGGATTGGCGGGTTGATTTACTTTGAGAAAAAGCTCAAAGGGATGGTCGCGATATCGGGTCTAAATATGTCGGGTCACATGAAATATTCGCGTTTTACCGGCCATCCAATCGACAATAATTGAAGGTTTTAAGCCAAGCTATGATGGCTGTATCTGAAGAGTGATCTATTAAGATCGATGATGTTCAAGGAGAATTAGGAGGCAATGAATCAAGATTTTCTAACGCAAAATTCAGCATCTCTTCTCCATGGGCAATGATTTGTTCAACATCGGCTTCTGTGATATCCAAATCAGTATTGTAATCAGCTCTCAAGCGAATTCTTTCAGCATCAATAAGATAGCGATGTAACTTGACTGGAATGCGTTTTGTGCGAGCAAAGTGTGTTCCAAATGCAGCAATGACTGCTGAATGTTTAGAATAAGATAATCCCTCTCCTTCTAAAAAAGCAGTGGCAATATAAAACATGGCGTAATAAGTACGTGAGGCGGCAAAATCAGGAAACTTTTTATGATTGAGTTCTCGGGCCGCTTCTAAGCTACGAGTGGCTTTTTTTAGCAGTTTCTGTTGTTCCGGGGTCATAGACGAATTCCCTCACGTCGAACATTACGAAAGAAACTATTATTATAGTCTTCGAGTTGACGACGACTCGCTAAGGCGCAACTAATTAGAGTATCATGTTCCAGGCATAACCGAGCAATGAGTTGACTAATTTTATTACTTTCCTGGGAGTAGCTAAAATCTTGTCTTAACACAATCAAAATATCAATATCTGAGTCTGGTTCTGCATCTCCTCTGGCTTGAGATCCATAGAGGATAACCTGATCAAGTTTTTGGTTATAAATTTTTTTTAGCCCTTGATAGGTTTGGTCAAGAATTATGTTTAGGGGAGTTTTCATGTGACATCAAACCAGATTTGTAACGGGTTGGATAAACTCGGATACTTTCGATTTGAATTCTAGCACGGGCATTCCCTGGGTGATTCGTCTTCCTGGACTCCCTCAGACCATTAGACGATCACGCAGGAACACCCCAACCGAGTTCTTGAATTCATCTTGGCTACGACCGAGTATTTCTTGATAAGCCTGAAGAGGTAGCCGGCCCGCACCCAGCAAAATCCCTCTCACGGGGTAGGAGAGGGATAAATGGTTTAAGACATCGTCAAGACAGGGTCTAAGACATCCGTCGCAAGAGACTTAGACCATGAGTATCCGTACCGCAAGTATCAAACAACCCATACTCAGCATTGAGTTGTTTAACCTTCGCCGTTTCCTTAGGACTCGGACGCCAAGGATCTGGATTGTTATAGGAATAGTAAGCCTCCGCCCCGTCAATCCCGAGTTCAGCCGCCGCAGGAATGAGTTGATTGGCCGATTTGCGATAGCGGGCGGGGTGAGCGAGAACCGCTAAGCCTCCCGCCTTCTGAATGGCTTTGATGACTCGCTTGGCCCCAAACGCTCGCCCTTCAACCTTTTCACCTTGTAAATAGGGTTGAATCGCCTTGTGACCCGGATTATAGCCATAGCCGAGAATGTGGACTTCCGTACCAATGAGGTCAGCGTTAATTTCGACGCCAGTCCATAAACGAGGGATGGGCGCATCGGGAAGAGAACGCCGCCAGTCGTCTAACCAACGCTGCGCCTGACGATAGCCATCAGCACTGTGGTGGTCCGTGATGGCCAATCCCTTCAGGCCAATGGTTACCGCTTGTTCCATGATGGCTTCAGGGCGCAAGCGACCGTCGGAATAGACCGAGTGCATGTGAAAATTGTAATGGCGCGGACAGCTTTCAGCATTTAGGGTGCTGAAAACCTTACAGAGTCTCCGCGTGTCTTGTGCGGCAGGTCTATCGTATGTCGCCAAGTGGGTCTGATAGACAAGCATAAGCAGTTAATGTCTAGGAGTTTACTTATTGTAACAATGTTTAGGAGAACTGACAGAAAACGTCATCAAATTCTGATTTAAAAATAGAACCAATGACTTCAGGTTTCCTAATCAGCATCCTGTCGATCTAGGTATTTCCCCTTATTTAGCCTCCATCCAGTTCTCTCCCTGATGGATATCGACCACGAGGGGAATACTCAGTTTCAGTGCCGATTCCATGGTGTCGCGGATGGGAAATTCGAGCTGTGGCCATTCCTGAGCGGGCATTTCAAAGACCAGTTCATCATGGACCTGTAACAAAATCCGGGCCGCGCGATCGCCCAAAAGCTGATGTAACTTGACCATAGCAATTTTAATGATGTCAGCGCTCGACCCTTGAATTGGGGCATTTGCGGCGGCTCGCAGAGCCTGAGAGTCCCCTAAACTGATATTTTTGAGATTTTCCAAGTCAATGCTCTCAGCCGGCTGTCCCTGGAGTTTTCGCAGGGCTGAGGACTCGAACGTGAAATAACGACGGCGACCACAGAGCGTTTCCACATAGCCCCGGGCGATCGCCTCACGCTTCATCTGTTGCAAATAGGCAAACACCCGAGAATAGCGCGTATTATAGCGGTCAATAAACTCCCGTCCCTCCAAAGAACTCACCCCCGCTTCTCGGGCAAATCGTTGCGCTCCCATCCCATAAATCACGCCAAAATTAATCGTTTTACCCAACCGTCGTTCCTCCGAGGAAATCTCCTCTTTCTCAAACAACAATTGCGCCGTCAAGCGATGGACATCCTGACCCGTATCATACGCCTCTAACAAAATCGGCTCCTGACTTAAATGAGCCAAAATTCGTAACTCAATTTGTGAATAATCCGCCGTCACCAACCGCCAACCCTCACGGGGTAAAAACGCCTTACGAATCCGACGACTAAACTCAGTACGAATGGGGATATTCTGTAAATTCGGATTCGACGACGACAGCCGCCCCGTCGCCGTAATCGTCTGATTGAAATCCGTATGAATGCGGTTCGCCTGCTGCTCATCTACACGAACCAACTCAGGTAAGGCATCCACATAGGTCGATTTCAACTTGGCTAAGGTGCGATGTTCCAAGATGACATCAATAATCGGATGATCCCCATGCAGTTTATCCAATACCTTGGCATTGGTCGAATAATTCCCCGTTTTCGTCTGACGGGTTTTTCGCTTATCTAACCCAAGCCGATCAAAGAGGATTTCGCCGAGTTGTTTCGGGGAGTTTAAGTTAAAGGAATCACCCGCTAACTCATAGGCTGTTTTTTCTAACTCATCTAACTGCTCAGCCAACTGATCTGAGAGTGTTTTGAGATACTCAATATCCAGGCGAATCCCCAAAAACTCCATCTCCGCCAAGACCGCCTCTAACGGTAATTCCACCGTATTCAGGAGTGTTTCCAATTGAGGCGTTTGTCGAAGTTGCTCTCGTAACAGAGGAACGAGGCGATAGGTGACATGAACATCCTCGGCGCAATAGTGAGCCGCCACGGGAATCGAGACATCGGCGATGGTTTTTCCCTTAGGAACAATATCCTTAAAACTGCTGACCGTTAAATCCAGATGACGTAGGGCTAAATCCGTGAGATTGTGGGTGGTTTCAGGGTTGAGGAGATAGCTGGCCAGGAGCGTATCAAACACCACTCCTTGTAAGAGAATCCCGTGACTACGCAAGACGAGGCGATCGTATTTTGTATTTTGAAACACTTTGGGATAGCGATCGCCCTGCAAAATCGGCCGCAACGCCTCCAACACCTGCTCCAACGACAAGGCGTTTCCCTGACGATGAGCCAGGGGAATATAGGCGAGATCCTCAGGAGACTCCCCCCAACAGCAGCCGAGTCCCACTAAATCCGCTTCCGTGGCTTTCGTACTGGTGGTTTCCGTATCCCACGCCACCGGAGCGTGAGGATTGGTTTGGTCCTGAAGCCGTTTGATCAGAGTTTGCAATGTTTCGGGAGAATCGACAATGAGCGGTCGTAGTCGAGACTCCTCGGGGGGTTGACTGGCTTGGGTGTCTTCCCAACTCCAAAACCCCGTATCGTCGAGTTCAGCCGAATGAGCCGGAGACCCCGAGGCGGTCGGTTGAGGGGATGTGGTCTCCGTTGCGCCGCCTCCGAGTTGGTCTTGTAGCGTGTTGAGGCGATCGCGTAGAGAATGGAGTTCAAGGCGATCGAGAAGTGGTAACAGCCGCTGAGCATCAAACCCCCGCAGCGTCAGGTCATCTAAGTTGAACTGAAGAGGAACCTCACAGTTAATCTCAGCCATGTATTGCGTGTGATAAGCCGCCTCTCGTCCCGTTTCTAGTTTTTTGCGAGTGGCGCCCTTAATTTCCTCAAGATGGTTATAAATCTCATCGAGAGAGCCGTACTCCTCCAAGAGTTTAACCGCTGTCTTCGGACCAATTCCCTTCACACCGGGGAGATTATCAGAACTATCACCGCACAGAGCCTTATAATCAACCACTTGCTGAGGACGAATCCCCAACTTATCCTGAACCTGTTGGGCCTGAAACTCTTGAGGACGGGCGTTTTTGCGTCCCCAGCCCCCAGCTAAATGTAAGACCGTAATCGGGGGGTCATCACAAATGAGTTGAAACAAATCTTGGTCGCCGCTGAGGAGTTGGACCTTGTACTGCTGCCGACTGGCCTGCTGAGCCAGAGTTCCCAGGATATCATCAGCCTCATAGCCTGGGGCGATGAAAATTTGTAAATTTAGGGCCGCCAGGAGTTGCTTGAGATGTTCGACATCAGGGATAAAGTCCTCGGGAGTCTCGGCCCGTTGCGCCTTGTAGTTCGCGTCAGCGTCATGGCGAAAGGTGGGGGTACTGGTGTCAAAGGCGATCGCCACCGCAGACGGGCGATGGGTAGCGATACTATCGAGGAGGGAGCGTAGGAACCCGAAACAAACACTGGTGGGGAGTCCGGTTGAGGTTCGCAAGCCTCCCTCACGACTTTTGGCAAAGGCGTAGTAGGCACGAAAGGCCAGGGAATGACCATCGACAAGCAGAACTGAGGACACAGAGACTCTCCGAGATGTAGGGTTTTCTTCCATTTTGCCTTGATTTGGTATCAATGGCCCGTTGTCGAGCGGGGAGGCGATCGCATCTTGGAAAAATCCTGGTACAGTAGCAGGGTTATGGAGATTATGACCAAAAGGGAGTTCCCCAGACCCTTGTCACCTGTTGCGATCGCCTCATCGAGACTCTATGAGAACTTATCGGAGAAACCGTCGAAAATCCCCACCCTGGAGAGCCTTAGCTGTTGTTGGTTTAATTCTGGTTGGTGGCGGTGTTGTCTATGGCCTCATCTCGCGTCGGCCCGTTAACCTCAGTTTAATTGTCGGGGCCGAGTTTGTCCCCGAGGATGCCCTCATGGCTGTTTCCGTCTCCACCGAGTCGGGCCAATGGCGACGCTTACGGAACTATGGAACCGAGGGAAGTCAGGCCCGCTTCCAAGAGGGACTCACTCAACTGCAAGATAATCTCCTAGCCGGGTCTGATTATCGTTATGAAGAGGATATCGCGCCCTGGGTGGGCGATCGTATCACCCTGGCCATTCTCCCGCCGCCGGAGATCGATGAAAGCACCCCGCCTGAGGACTTGCGAGCCGATCGCGCCAACATCCTGATTCTCCCCATTGGCAATGCCGGCCGGCTGCGATCGATTGTCGCGCAACGTCAGGAGCAGTCAGGATTAGAGGAGCGCAACTATCGCGGTGTTACCATCTATGAACCCGAGATTGACGATCCTCTCAGCGAAGAAGCGGCCAACCGTCCCAGTACCCTGGCGGTGGTTGAGCGGCGGTTCCTGATTGTCTCTCAAGAATCGAGTGCCGTGAACCGGGCCGTTGATGCCTATCGAGACAATCAGTCGATTCTAACGATTCCCGGCTATAACCAAGCCTGGGAGGCTCTACCCGCCACAGATTTGGCCAGTTTATTTGTGAACGTACCCGATTCACTCGCGACCTTAGCGGAGGATTCGACCCGTCCTCTGAATGCTAACGCCCTAGAAACCTTGGAGACTCAAGGTTTAGCCAGCACCATTGATCTCGAAAACGAGGGGATTCGTTTCCATACCCTCTCCTGGCTCAATCCCGAGAGTGAGACTCTCTTGGATGTTGAGAACAGCCTACCCCCCACCCTGGTTAATCGTTTCCCTGCTGCAACGATGATGGTCATGGCCGGCTCGAACTTCAACAAACTTTGGCAGGATTATCTACAAGATTCTCAAGCCAATCCCTTCCTTCCGATTAATGGGACTTGGATTCGTAGCGCTCTCGAACAAACCGTCGGCGTTAACCTTGACAACGAACTGTTACCCTGGATGACGGGAGAATTTGCCCTCGGTCTAATTCCCACCGCTCGTAACGAAGAGACAACCCTACCGGGGAGTTTGGTGGTCATGGCTGAAACCGGAGATATTGAAGCGACGGAAACCCTCCTCAGACGTATTGATCGGGCTGTTGTCGATCGCTATGGCTTTGAGGTGAATGTAGAAGTCGAAGAACTCGGACAACGGCGTCTCGTTACCTGGGATACTCGCCGCAAGGGTTTGAGCGTCAGTCATGGTTGGCTGAGTGATTCGGTGGTCTTTTTTACGGTGGGTTCACCCGTCACGGAGCAATTTTTGCCTCAGCCGGAGTTGTCTTTGGCTCGCCATTCCGAGTTTAACGATGTGGTTCCCCGTGAGCCGGATGAGAGTAATGGTCTGTTTTTCCTGAATCTCAATCCCACTCAAGTTGGGGAGGATGGCCAAGAGCAATCTCTTGATTTACCCCTGTTACAGCTTCCACCCGAGCAACAGGAGTTTTTAGATGCGATTGAGGCCATTGGTGTGCGGGTTGGGTTTCAGGACGAACGCAGCGGCCGCTATGACGTCTTTGTCAAGATTGAGAGTCCCTAGGTCGGTTTGGCAAAATGGGGTTAACGCGATCGCCGTAGGATAATGACATCATTGCCAACCACGGGACTACGAGCGACGAGAACCCCTTGCTGATCGACAATTTCCACATGAGCGAAATCGAGCCGTTGGGCCTGACTCCAAAGGCCATTGGCGAGTTTTGACCGTTCCTGGCTGTCGAGGTCATACCATTGGGGGTTGATTTCGACGCGCAACAGATCCGCCTCAAAGTTGGCGCTGATGCGGCTGACAAAGCGGTTCTCTTGGCTGCATTCCTCTTGTTGAGTGAGGTTGAGGCCTGAGCGATGACAGTCTTCATAGGGACGAGCCACGTCGCTGATTTGCGATCGCACGGCGGCGATGAGTTGCTGTTCAGGGGTTAGCTGAATGGGTTTGCTGGCGGGCGCTGAGGGCTTCACCGGCTCAGGAGAGTCAGGGAATGGCTCCGGCGACCTTTCTGGGGGAGTCTCCTGGGGAAGTTGTGGAGATTCGGCTACGGCTGGGGGAGGTGAGGGGGGTAACGATGGCTCGGGTTCTTCGAGTTGGCGATCGGGTATAATCTCATCGGCCATCTCATCGGCCATCTCATCGGCCATCTCGTCAGCCATCTCATCTTGGCTCGGGGTTTGAGCCACGGGTGGCGCAGATTCTGGGGAAGGTGAGGGCGTTTCGCGAACTGGGGCCGGGGTCGAGGTGACCGCCACATCTGTCGCCTCTGTGGTGACTTGTGGCACAACCACAATGGCGACAACGACGGCGATCCCCGTGGCGGCGATCGCCCCAATCCACACCAGGGGATTTTGCCATAACGGTAACGGTTCGGCCAGCTCAGGGCGTTCGAGGCGTACCAGCCAGCGTTCTAGGGCGGCGATGAGGCGGCGCAATACACGAATCAGCAGCGATCGCAGCGCTCCGGGTTGTCTATCCTCTGATGGGGGTGGCGTTTGAGACATGTCGTAATGATGTTCCCCACTCGGCTTGCCCGGTTGACACCCGTTGAAGACGATGGGCCGGCAAACGGTGAGTTAGCACTGTGCAATCACTATATCAGACCGATGCTTGCGATCGGGGGGATTGCATTAAACACTTTTGTTTGTTACATTTATTAATAATATCCGAGTCAATCGTACAGCTTGGTCGATTTCTATTGCCAAACCCGCCTTTTCCCCTTAGGATAGAAAGTCGCCCTTGCTCGTTCTGTGTGACCGAGCTTTAACTCGCCGAGCACAGGTTAGCGGAGCGTTCCCGAATCTGGAAAGACTTGTCCTGCGGGGTAACTGTGATACCGTAGAGAGAGGCTGGCCAGCGCGACTTCGGAATGCACCCCTAAGACGAGATCAGCAACCCGCCCGTAACTTGCCCATAACTTGCCCATAACTTGATAGAGTGATGTCACTCTCTGGCGCGGGACAGACTCGTTAAGACCGTGGACTTCACAGCCGTCATTGCAGCAGCAACGAACCTCATGCACGAGCAAAATTCAACGCTACAGCAGAAGAGCCGGAGCAATGACGGGTACAGTTTTGGCCGTTACGGAGGGGGTTAAAAGATGCTAGCAAACCTGTCAAGTTCAGATAGGCTCAGCAGGATTAGGGATACTTGACCGGAATTTATGGCCCGTGCGCCACAAAAGAGGGTTCAAAGTCCCCCGCTGAGATCGAGATTTTTCATTCAAATACGTCGCTTTAGTTTAGAGGTTTACTCACTATGTCTATTCGCCTTTATGTCGGTAACTTGCCCAAAGATGTTGAGCGAGACGAACTGCAAAACTTTTTCCAGGATGCTGGCGAACTTCTTTCAGTGAAAGTCATCACCGATCGCAAAACCGGTAAATGTCGCGGTTTTGGCTTCGTCACCGCCAAAAATGACGAACAGGCCGATCAAATCGTCGAAGCCTTCAACGGCAAAGAGTTTAAGGATACCGCCCTGAAAGTCGAGAAAGCCATGCCTCGTAAGAAAGGCAAGGAAAAATCCGATAGCGCCCCCGCTCCCAAATCGGGAAGCTCAAACCGCTCTCGTTCGGGTTCATCGACTCGTAGTTCGAGTTCTTCCGACAGCGCTCAACCCGATCCCCGTTGGGCGGATGAGCTGTCTAAACTCAAACAGATGTTGGCTTCTCAAACCACCAACTCCTAGAGTGTGTCGCGGCTTAAAACCGCTGCCTAAGTGACAGATACAATAAGACACTAAAAAAACAAGAAATCCTTGTATAGATTGGGTTTTACAACTGTTTTTTGTAATTGTTTATCTGTCACTTTTATTGTTCACTTTTATTGTTCACTTTCATCTGTAACGTTTCGGTGGCCTCTTTGAGACATCATCGACGGCCATCGTCAACGATCAGATCAGTCATTTGGGGATGTCGCGCGACGCCCCGTTTTTCGATGAGCCATTCCTATGACTGACATTTGGACCCAGGTCACCCTGTCTCAATGGTCGCCGCAGCCCTGGCAGAGTGGGAGTTACGGCTATCGGCTTCTCGTCGGCTCTCTACACCGCTGGAAAGCCGGGAGTTGGTTAATGCAATGGGCCGACAGCCTTGGGGTCTTGTTGTTGGCGGTTCTGTTTGCCCTAGCGCCCTTCGTCTCAACCACACTTATCGGCATTCTACTGGTTCTCAGTGCCGGGTTTTTGCTGTTATTGCTACTGTCCGACGAGAGTGATTTGGGGCTAACCCCGATTCACCTCGGCGTTGGCCTATACTGGCTCATCGCCAGCATTGCCACCGCTTGCTCACGGGTTCCCCAAGAAGCCCTACAAGGATGGGTAAAACTGAGCCTGTTTTTAGTGGTCTTTGCCCTCTCAGCGCGGGTTCTGCGGAGTCCTTGGCTGCGATCGCTCCTCATCACCGTTTACCTGCACACCGCCTTAATTGTCAGCGTCTATGGACTGCGCCAAGTCTTCTTCGGGGCAGAACCTCTAGCCACCTGGACTGATCCCAACTCCGCCTCAGGGAGTATCACTCGGGTGTATAGCTATCTGGGCAATCCGAACCTCCTAGCCGGATACCTAATTCCCGCCATCGCCTTCAGTTTAGGAGCGCTATTCGTTTGGCAGCGTTGGAGTGCCAAAGCCCTGGCCCTGGTGATGTTGACCGTCAACAGCATTGTCGTCCTCAACACCTACAGTCGCGGCGGTTGGATTGGCGTGGCCGCCACTCTCTTTATCTTCGCCCTCTTTGCCGTCTATTGGTGGCGCGATCGCCTCCCGCAACCCTGGCGCAACTGGGCGATTCCAGGACTCCTCGGCATCACCGTCGCCGTTCTCCTCATCGCCGTGACCGCCGTTCCCCCCATCCGCGATCGCGTCTCGAGTCTGTTCATCGGCCGGGGCGATAGCAGTAACAACTTCCGCATCAACGTCTGGAACGCTGTCCTAGAGATGATTCGAGATCACCCAGTCCTGGGCATCGGCCCCGGAAATGATGCTTTCAATCAGGTCTATCCCCTCTATATGCGCCCCCGCTACACCGCCTTAAGCGCCTATTCCGTTCTCCTAGAAATCACCGTAGAAACCGGCATCATCGGACTGACCGCCTTTCTCTGGCTGCTGGCGATCACCGTTCAACAGACCCTGCTACAATTGCAACGGCTGCGTCAGACCACCAATCCTCAAGCCTTCTGGCTCATCGCGGCGATCGCCACCCTCGCCGGCTTCATGGCTCATGGCTTAGTGGATACCGTCTGGTATCGTCCCCAACTCAATACCCTCTGGTGGCTCAGCCTAGGTATCGTCGCCAGCTTCTACCCCAGCAACCCCGCCGAAGCGGTACGTTCGGGCAAGTTTTAACCGAGTCGTTAAAGCCTAACCCTGATAGATATCGGAACACACCTGACCCCGCTTAGCCAAAGAGGACGCCGACAAGAGAAGCCTTCTAAAGCTATCTCTTGAGAGAGGCTAGGGATGGTTTCCCCCTCTTGCCTCTTGCCTCTTGCCTCTTGCCTTCTCCCCCCTGTTCCCTGTTCCCTGTTCCCTGTTCCCTTCTATGCCCCCACGCGATCGCCACACTGTTGATATCTTAGTTGTCGGAGGGGGAACCGGGGGAACCGCCGCTGCAATCCAAGCCGCGCGACAAGGAGTAAACACCCTCCTCGTCAGTGAATTTCCCTGGCTGGGGGGAATGCTCACGGCGGCCGGAGTCAGCGCCCCCGACGGTAACGAACTCTTAGCCCTGCAAACGGGACTCTGGGGGCAATTTCTGCGAGAACTACAACGCCGTCAACCCGGTGGCCTCGATTGGGGTTGGGTGAGTTTCTTTACCTTTAACCCGGCCATTGGGGCGCAAATTTTTCAAGATTGGGTTGACGCATTGCCTAACTTGCATTGGATTTGTGGACAAACCCCCCAAGCCGTGACCGTCGAGAACGATCGCGTTCGGGCCGTCGCCTTTGACCACTGTGATGTGAGTGCCGAGATTATTCTCGACGGTACAGAACTCGGGGATTTGTTGGCCTTAGCCGAGATTCCCCATCGCTGGGGGTGGGACTGGCGATCGCAGTTCAACGAACCCAGCGCCCCAGAAACCCCCAATCCCAATACAGCCCGCTATCCTGTCCAGGCCATGACCTGGGTGGGTGTCTTGCAAGACTATGGCGAGGGAGCCGTGGCCCCGGAAATTGCCGCCCCTCCCGAGGATTCAGCCTCAGACTTTCTCGGCGCTTGGGAGAATCATGGCTTAGAACGCTTCCTCAACTATGGCCGACTGCCAGGCGATCGCCTCATGCTCAACTGGCCCCACAAGGGCAACGACTATGGCATAAATCTGCAACGGCTGATTGAATCCCCCCAAGCCCGGCGCGACTGTTTACAAGAAGCCCAATGGCGGACTCAGAGCTTTGCCCGTTTCCTACAACGGCGACTGGGCCGGCGCTATGGCTTCGCTGAAGGGCTATTTCCCCAGGCTGCCTCAGGTTTCGCCCTTCATCCCTATTTTCGCGAAAGTCGCCGCTTGCTGGGGCTAACAACGGTCTGTGAGCAAGATATTTTGCCCCAGTTAGGGGGACAAGTGGCCCCTTTGCCGATCGCAGAACAGGGGGTTGAGGCGATCGCCATCGGCAATTATGCCAACGACCATCACTATCCCGATTGGTCCTTTCCGGTTAAACCCAAATCCCTACGCTGGGGAGGCCGCTGGACCGGAACTCCCTTTGCCCTTCCCTATCGCTGTCTAATCCCCCAGGCGATGGATGGCCTCTTGGCCTGTGAGAAAAACATCTCCGTCTCCCACATTGCCAATGGCTGTACTCGCTTGCAACCGCTGGTCATGAATATCGGCCAAGCCGCCGGACTCGCGGCGGCCCTCTGTATCCAGCATCGTTGTCAACCGCGAGAGTTACCCGTACGTCTGTTGCAAGAGGCCTTACTGAGCGATAAACAGGCCCCCGCTGCGGTCATTCCCCTATTTGACTCCCTTCCCGATGACCCCGATTGGCGACATTGGCAACGCTATTATCTCAATCAGCCACAGGACTATCCCGCCACAGGATATCATCCCGCTGAACCGGCGGTGATGCGGCGAGATCCTCAGGCCCAGACGATATCAGGGCGAGTTGAGCGACTCGGAGATCAAGACTATCAGATTCAGATCGGCGATCGCTCCTGGACCCTAGTCACCCTGCATCCAACGGTTGAGCGACAGTTACAACGTTACCCTGACCATCATCACCTGTCCGGTTGGGGATATTTCAACCCCTCTGGACACTGGTTACGACTTGAGGGAATTTCCTCCTGATCGCCCTATCGGAAATCTGTAACAGGAACTAAGTACCTGAAACAGCTTCTTCCGATTATGCGTAGTTCTTTGGTTCTGTCCGCTTTGCTTCTGGGCTTAGGGTCTTCCTTCGCCAGCTTCAGCCAGCCCTCAAAATCGACTGAGTTTGATTCTGTCGCCTATCGCGGTTTTCTGTCAGCTCAAACTGAACAAAAAGATGAAGTGCAACCCCATCGCGGCAGTGGCCGTCGGCGCTTCGGGCCTAATGATAATGGATATGAAATGGGAGAATCCTTCACCGGCGTGGAGAGTTAGTTAAGAGTCAGCCGTTGATCCACATCCTGGGGCGATCGCCCACTCCAGCCGCGTGACAATCCGGGCCGATCTGGCGATCGCCGAATCAGCCCGGAGTTTCTAAAAGTTTTCTAAACAATCGAGGACTCCGAGGGGAGACCACTCCATAATCAAATGAAACGGTCTCCTTTACTCGATACCTCGATACTATGACCCCGACCCAATCCTCCGCCTGGCGTAATATTGCCCTTGTTGGCCCCTACCTGAGTGGGAAAACGACTCTCCTCGAAAGTATCCTCTCAGTGACTGGGGCCATTTCCCGTAAAGGAAGCGTTGGCGATGGAACCACAATTGGGGACAATACCCCCGAAGCCCAACAGCGTAACATGAGTGTCGAGGTGTCAAGCGCCTACACTCAGCATGGAGATATTCAATTCACCCTCCTCGATTGTCCGGGTTCGATTGAGTTCAGCCAAGAAACCGCCAACGCCCTAATTGGCGTCGGGGCCGCCGTGATTGTCTGTGAACCCGATGTCAGCCGGGTCTTAACCCTCGCGCCGCTGTTTAAGCTTCTCGATGACTGGCAGATTCCCCATCTCTTGTTTATTAACAAGATGGATCGCCCGAGTTCTAGCTTTAGTGAAATTTTGCAAGCTCTCGGATCGATCTCCTCTCGTCCCCTGATTCCTCATCAATACCCCATTTACAAAGGGGACAACGTGACGGGATTTATTGATTTAGTTAGCGAACAAGCCTTTCAATTCCATCCTGGCGCCCCCTCCGATCCCATTCCCCTCCCCGATGACTTAAAAGCCGAGGAACAGCTCGCCCGTCAAGAGATGTTAGAGGGACTGGCGGATTTTGACGATCGCCTCCTCGAAGAAATCCTAGAAGATATCGACCCCTCCCAGGCCGAGATCATCAAAGACATGAAAATGGAACTGAGCGCCGATCTCATTGTTCCTGTCTTTCTCGGCGTCGCCACAGAAGATTATGGCGTGCGTCATCTTCTCGATGCGTTGGCCAAAGAAACCCCAGACCCCAGTGAAACCGCCAAACGCCGGGGCGTCAAAGCTGGGTCTAATCAGGTCATCGCCCAAGTTCTGAAAACCTATTACAGCGCCCAGGGGGGAAAACAGTCCCTGGTTCGGGTTTGGAATGGAACCTTAAATGAGGGAATGACCCTCAATGGAACCCGCGTCGGGGGCGTGTATCGTCTCATGGGAAGTGAACAGAAGAGCGTGCAAACGGCTCACATTGGTGAAATTGTGGCCCTGGGGCGACTCGATGAGGTGCAAACTGGGGATACCCTCAGCCCCGAGGGAACGGTGGAGTTACCTCGGGCTGAACAACGTCCGGCGGTGTATGGCTTGGCCATTACCCCGGAGAATCGCCAAGATGAGGTGAAAGTCAGTGGGGCGTTAACGAAACTCGTCGAAGAAGATCCCGCCCTCACGTGGGAACAACAACGAGATACCCATGAAATTCTGCTCTGGGGCCAGGGTGAGATTCATCTTCAGGTGGCCCTCGATCGGCTGCGGCGTAAGTATAACTTGCCCATGACGGGACAGCCGCCCAAGATTCAGTACAAAGAAACGGTGCGTCAGGCGGTGGAGTCGGTTCACGGTCGCTATAAACACCAAAGTGGCGGTCATGGCCAGTTCGGCGATGTCTATTTGGATATTGCGCCACTCCCTCGCGGTGAGGGGTTCCGGTTTCGTGAAACCATTGTCGGTGGGGCGGTTCCCCGGCAATATATCCCAGGGGTGGAAACGGGAGTGCGGGAGTATTTGGCCCAGGGACCGTTAGGCTTCCCGGTGGTGGATGTGGCGGTGACGCTGACGAATGGGTCGTATCATAGTGTCGATAGTTCGGAACAGGCCTTTAAACAGGCGGCCCGGGTGGCGATGCAAACGGGCATGGTTCAATGTCAACCGACGCTCCTCGAACCCATTTTGTCGGTGGAGATTTATAGCCCCAGTGAGTCCACTTCTAAGGTGTTACAGGTGATTAGCACCAATCGCGGTCAGATTCTTGGCTATGAGGGCTATGAGGGCTGGCCCGGTTGGGATAAAATCTCGGCTTATTTCCCTCAGGCTCAAATGCAGAATCTGATTGTGGAGTTGCGATCGGCCACGATGGGGGTGGGAACCTATCGTTGGCAGTACGATCGCCTCGAACCGGTCCCTGATAAGTTGGCTAAACGGGTTCTCACTCAGCAGGAGGGCTAGACTCCCCCTCATCCCGACACCCGGTGTCTGCCAAGATACCGAGTGTCTGAATCCCTTGCCCTTCATTCCGATGGGAGTGAGTCTAGGAAACTCAGGGGGCGACTGGGGTTGGCGGCAAACCCAAGAATCCCGCGATCGCGATGCTGATAAATGAGTTCTCCTTGAGGGGTAAAGAGAAAGGTTGCGCCTCGTTGGGTGAGATAGGCGGCGTTGGGAACATAGGTGTTCCAGTTTCCCAAAACTTGCGCCATGTTGCGTAGGCGTAGGGTGGCCAACTCAAAGGGCCGCTGATGCCCTTGTCCGCCAGCCCATTGGAAAAAGGAGCCTTTCAGGGGCGGTAGCGGGGGCGCTTTGATGGTGTCGTCGTCGTCAATGAGTTGGGGGGCGTTGCGATCGCCCCGATAGCCCCGAAACACCTCCGCTAAGGTTCCAGGGCTTTTGATTCCGGCACACATCAACATGAGGTTTAACCATGCTTGCTGGCCGGGTTTCAGTCCGGGAATATCGAGGGTTAGGCCCGGGTAGAGATTGAGTTGGCGGTGGAGTTCGGCGGTTTCATCGACAAACAGGGCCTCGGGGGGAAAGCCGGTATAGTCACAAAACTGTTTTCCTGAGGCGCGATCGCCAATTCCTACGGCCCGAACCGTGATGTTCAACTGCTGCAAGCGATCGCCCTCTCGTTGTAGCCACCAGGCATATTCCAAACTATCAAAGTCCCCCAGTTGGGAGAACAGTAAAACCAAGCGCCGGGCCGTTTGGGGGCAATCATCGAGAAGGCCCACTGTCTGGCCATCACTGACGCGCTGGCGTTGGCTTTGGGCGAAGTCTTGATAGAGTGTCATCAGTCAGGCAATTCTAAGGGAATTTTGCCGAGGGTTCCTTTGCGGAAGTCGTTGAGGAG
>SIHH01000032.1:19800-22564 GCA_004299065.1 Phormidium sp. SL48-SHIP
CAGGCAATTCTAAGGGAATTTTGCCGAGGGTTCCTTTGCGGAAGTCGTTGAGGAGTTCACAGGCGGCCCGTTCGATATCTCCTTGATGGCGATCGCCCCCTAATTGAGTCAGATAAGACTCCCCCGTTATCGCCTGGGGATCGAGGTGATAGCGATCGCGCAGCAGTTCCGAGGGGGCCTGTTGGCCGGCTAACTCCGGTAACTGAGTCATCAAATCCACCATCATCGCCGCCACTCGCTGATTATCATAGGAGGCTTCGCCGATATCCTCACAAATGGCGAGTTTGACGGCATTCTCCTGATTATCCAAGCGCCAAGGAATAATCCCCGGTGCGTCGAGAATTTCCAGGTTGGCGGATTTACCGGGGCGATCGCTCAAGCGCACCCAGCGCAACTGGCGCGTTACGCCGGCCCGTCTAGCACTTTCGACGATTTTACGGCGCAAGAGGCGGTTAATGAGGGCGGATTTGCCCACATTGGGGAAGCCAATCACCACGGCCCGAATGGGGCGAGGGCGCATTCCCCGTGCGATGCGGCGTTCGTTGACTCCAGAACCGGCCGTTTCTGCGGCCCGGGCCACCTGAGACACGCCTTTTCCCTGGCGGGCATCGGTGAAATAGGGAATCTCGCCGCGATCGCGAAACCACGCCTCCCAAGCCTCCTGAACCGCCGGAGAAATCATATCCATACGATTGAGAACCAAGACACGAGCCTTGTCTTTCAACCAGCCTTCTAACTGAGGATGATGGGTGGCCAGAGGAATGCGGGCATCGCGAACCTCTAACACCACATCGACGCGGTTGAGTTGTTCTTTGAGTTGTCGTTCAGCCCGGGCGATATGGCCCGGGTACCATTGAATTGCTGCCATTAGGGAACCACCAACACGGCGCAGGGAGAGAGGTTAATCGTCAGATTGGTGACGCTTTCGGCGGCCCCTTCATCGGTTAACCCAGTGCCACGACTCCCCATGACGATTAAGTCCATTTCGAGTTCATCGGCGACATCGCAGATGGTGAAGGCGGCTTTCCCTTGTCGTTCGATGGCCTCGGCTTCAATGCCTTGCTGGGCGAACACCTCCTGGGCGCTTTTGAGGAGATTGGCGATCGCTTCAGGGGAGTTACTGGCACTGGGGGGTTGTCCCTCTTCGGGGGGTTCCACCACGGAGAGAATGGTGAGTTTGGCTTGATAGGTTTTGACGATATCGGCGACAACGACGGCCGCCTCACGGGATTCGCGGCTACCATCGACCGGGAATAATACACTCTTAAACATGGTCATCTCTTGTTGTGAACCCGATTGGTCGGGGTGAGTATCCCGAGTTTGGGGATAGGGTCGATCCACCCCTAGGCCCAATTGTCTCAGATTATCTGGCGATCGCTCCCCGGACTTTACAGTTTGCAAGCTATCCCTGGGGCGATCGCCTCCTGAGACGGACAACCCTTTGGTAGAATTGTCTCGGTTCGAAGTCTCAAGGTCAGCCTCGACACCCAACGGCATCGAGGCCTACGGTCATGTCTAGCCGTCGAGAATGAGCCGTTAAGAATTTAGGAGATAATACGTGTCTAAGAAAACTGTCGCCAATTTGTCCTCTGCCGAGTTATCCGGTAAGCGTGTCCTCGTCCGTGCGGATTTCAACGTTCCCCTCGATGATACGGGTAAAATCACCGATGATACCCGGATTCGCGCTGCCCTCCCCACAATTCTCGACTTGACGGGTAAAGGGGCCAAAGTCATCCTTATCAGTCACTTCGGCCGCCCCAAAGGCCAGGTGAATGAGTCGATGCGTCTGACTCCGGTGGGGGTGCGTCTCTCGGACTTGCTGGGGAAAAAGGTCACCAAGTGCGATGATTGCGTCGGCGATGGGGTGAAAGCGGCTGTAGATAGTCTCGCCGATGGGGATGTCTTGCTGTTAGAGAACGCCCGCTTCTATGCTGGGGAAGAAGCCAATGATCCTGAGTTTGCCAAACAACTGGGAGAGTTGGCCGATGTCTATGTCAATGATGCCTTCGGAACTGCCCACCGCGCCCACGCCTCCACGGAAGGGGTGACGAAGTATGTGGATACCTGTGTGGCGGGTTATCTGATTGAGAAGGAACTGCAATTCCTACAAAATGCCATTGAGAATCCCCAACGTCCTTTGGCGGCGATCGTGGGTGGCTCGAAAGTCTCCAGTAAAATTGGGGTGATTGATACGCTGTTGGAGAAGGTGGACAAGCTGTTCATCGGCGGCGGTATGATTTTCACCTTCTATAAAGCCCGAGGCTTGAATGTTGGTAAGTCTTTGGTGGAAGAAGACAAACTGGAGTTGGCTAAGTCCCTCGAAGCTAAAGCCAAGGAACGGGGGGTTGAGTTATTGCTACCCACCGATGTGGTTCTGGCGGACAACTTCGCCCCCGATGCCAATGACCAAACGGTTGCCGTTGAGTCGATTCCTGATGGTTGGATGGGCTTAGATATTGGTCCTGATTCCATTAAAACGTTCCAAGCGGCGTTGGAACAGTGCAAATCGGTGATTTGGAATGGTCCGATGGGCGTGTTTGAGTTTGATAAGTTCGCGAAAGGGACTGAGGCGATCGCGCAAACTCTAGCCGGTTTAACGGAGAAAGGAACCATCACGATTATCGGCGGTGGTGACTCAGTGGCGGCTGTGGAAAAAGTGGGTGTGGCTGAGAAAATGAGCCACATTTCCACGGGAGGCGGTGCCAGTTTAGAACTCCTGGAAGGGAAGGTTCTGCCGGGGATTGCTGCCCTCGACGACGCTTAA
>SIHH01000308.1 GCA_004299065.1 Phormidium sp. SL48-SHIP
CCGGGAACTCGACCTCATACTTCCGAGTGTCCATCAGGTAATTCTGGTGCCGGACGCCAACTGGCATCCCATGTCTATCCTTGAGTCTCTTGGTCACTCGGCCCTCTTTCCGACCGTCCCCTTCCGGGACCATGACCAAAGAGTTCAAATACTCGTCATATAGCTCAGGTGTGGGGAACTCGTCCGCCTCCGGAATCCCAGGGTCCTCCTCGAATTCAACGGCCACATCCTCATCCTCATCGTCAATGATGAAGGCATTTTCCGGAGTCTCATTTAAAACGAAGTCACCTCGTCCGAGTTTCTCCTTGATTGCTTTGTCATATTCCGACATCCTGGACTTGTTGCCGTCCACCTCGGCCTCTTCACGTGTCATGTGTTGTACAGATGTCCTGGAGATTACCTCTCCTGTTTTAGCTAGTATATAATAACACATGCTTCCGCCGATCCGGTGTGCTACTCCCAGCCACCTTCCTAGTTCCGGGTTGTCCTCACCTCCTGGCATATCCCAATACCAAACCCAATCATAAAATTCGAAGTCAACATACTCTGATATGTCCGGGGTGTCCCCTGTAATCTTTTCCCTGGCAGTCCTATCCTGACCGTGCCTAACCGTCAAGCTCATTGTTTCCGCTATCCAAGTGAGACCGTATTCCCACAAACGGTTGGGGATCTGCCTGCGCTGCCTAATGAGGCGCCACCTCCGCCTCAATTCCTTGATGGCATTCTCCGCCCTATTCTGCCAATGGGCATAAGGTTCAATTCGCTTCCAGTGTATGTGCTTCTTTCGTACCGTCTTCATAAATATTGTCCCCTCTCCCATTTGTTCCTTGGAAGAATCGAATCTTAACCGATCCGGGATCCCGACGTCGTGTGTGAAATCAACTAATGCCATTCCGGTATGCTTCTTGGTAGGTATCGGACTAACCCAAATGAAGTCACCGTCAGTGAATACCTGGCATGCCGCCGAGCCACGGATTCCCTTTACTGTACCGAACATCGTGTCGGTATGCATCTCCACGTTTAGCCTCCTGCACGCTGTCTGCATAAGGTCCGTCTTATATCTCCTAGACAGTGGGTGTACAGCATGTCTGATCGCAAGTTGCGTTGTGGCCTTGAGCGTCCGCTCAGCCGTATCTATTCCACAGCTAAATATCCTGGCCAATTCCGGAGCCGTAATCCTCGTGTGCCTACGAGACCCCATCTTACTAACTGACACCATAGGGATTTCATCCATTTCCGAGTCAGAGTCCGACTCACTTTCCGTTGCGACAGTATCCGTCGAACTTATCCTCACTGACTTTACCATTCTTTCTAGCATCAGGTTATCCGAGTATACCTCGCTGCATCCTGCAACGAACTCCTCACATTCCGACCTCTTCCGGTCATCATTTCTTGCCGCCGTGAGGCCCGAGACAATCGCGTGCCTTGAAATATTCTCAGCCGAATATTTGTCCTTCTTCCCGATCTTAGCCGGTTCCCAAGGCGCATCCGACGTCATTACTATACATGGGTTTGCGTTTATCTCGTCGATGGTTGGTGCTCTTGTATTTACCCTTACGATGCACTCAATGAACTCCATCGGTACCTCAATTCCGGTCTCCGGCTCCCTTATACCAAGAGGCCTTCCCTCAGGATCATAAGGATCGTCGCGAACCTCTATCCCGTTATTCCGGACTTGGTTTGGATTGATCAGGCTATGGGTAAGCGAGTCACCAAACCAAAGCCCCTGATGGAATATCAATATGATAGGCTCCCCTGTCTCCGGGTTGTCCCATGCTGTTGCTGCCGACGCAATAGGTACGTCCTTCATCGCCGAATACTCTTCCGAGAACGGGGTTACGTCACAGTAGTATTCCGTAAAGTTTACTGGTGTAAAGTTAGAACCAAAACAACATGTATCCGCATGACTATCTAATTCGATGTATGCTATAGTGTTAGGGGTGGTCATCTTATGGTTATTCCTAGAACGTGGGCCAACTGCTGAGACATGCCGTCCCTGGCCACTCTCCTTACGTTCTCCTGACCAAAAGGCAGCCAGCATCCGCTGGCATCAGTGCCTGCCTCCGTAGGCGCCACTCCCAAATCCACCTCCACTTCCTGCGGGGTTTGCGGTTCCGCCCTGAACTTGAGGGTTGCCGGCATTGTTTCCGCCCGTCCCGCCCAGTTGGGGCTCATTTCCACCCGCATCGGCCTGCGAGTTTGTTTGGTGCTGCAACTTTGCAACCTTGCGTTGTCGGCGAGCATTCCGCCTAGCCTCCGCAATCTGAGCCTTGATATCGCGAGGGAGTTTCCCAAATTCGTCCTTGGAGAAAGTGCGTGTCATGTCCGAGATGTCCACACCATTCACCATGTTGGGGCCGCGCCCAGCCTGACCACCGCGTCCGCCCCTTCCACCGCGACCACCACGTCCTCGGCCTCCTGCCTTTGCCGACGCTGCGCGTCGAGGGCGGTACGCCTTCTTGAAGTCATCATAATTCTGATATAAAGCATTGAAGTGCTGCGCGATCATCTCAGAAAGCTTGTTCGCGGCTTTGGTAAAGTTGTCCTTGCACTCTTCATCCATTGCCACATTCGTCTTGGCCGACGAGATCACAATTGAATCAGTGTTGATACCTGTGATCAATGTGTTCACCTTGTCATTCTCATACATGGGCATCTTGGCGTCATCGAGAATCTCGAATGCCTCCGACAAGGTAGTGATATACTTTTCAAAAGTATAGTTCCTCTCGTTACCCGTGTATCGAGTCCTTTGCAAGATAGACCGGGCGTATGAAATTCTCCTGCTGACCTCAGCTGGACCATCATAATGCTGACATAAGTCAGACCATGCCTTACGGCCATCCTTGGACGTCTCACACGACGAGATCCAAGTCCACCCGTCAGTTCCTGCGAGTCGTTCCATTAGGATGGAAAACACCTGTTCTCTATCCCTCTTGTAGGCCAAACCCGTGTGCTGGGTTTCATAAAGAGCCCTGTCCCCTCGGTCCATCTTGTCGATCTCCTCTTGCGGAATTTCCTTCCTGATCACATATGCAAGTGGTGTTGCGCTGGCGTTCTTACGTTCCCGGAGATATCCCTCCATTTTACGTTTCCACACCGGCCACTTCTCAGAAGTGAAAGATTCCTTGGGGACAATTGGTGCCGTTGGGTCACCTGCGTCGATCTGCATGGATTCAACCGCCCAACTGTATTCTGAGGCACTGAACCTTGCCGGATCTAGTGTCTTTCCGCACTTGTGTTGGTTGTGACACCAATATACGAGTGCTTGAAGTTTAGCCTTGGGAACCATCCCAAAATTTGCCTTCGATTTCAGCGATTTAACCATCGCTGGGATGTCTTTTGGTAGAAAGAGTAAAAGGTCCTCGAGCTTTTCGATGCCCTCTCCTTTCAATGCCTTGACAGCCGCCTCTGAGAAGTTCATGACCTTACCTCTCAGGAGGCCATTTAGCTTCATTGATGAAACTAACTCGAACTCCTCATCGAGATTTTCCTCTGAGCTCCCATCGTCATCCGAGCCAGACGCATCCGCATCTGATTCTTCCGTCGACTTCCGCTTCTTGGCCAGATCTCTAATGAAATCTTTGTCGACATTCGTCAAATTTCGACCGGATGCTAACTTCAATGATATCTCATCCTTACGGCGTTCGATATTCTTCGCTCTTCGTGCCTCCATTCTGTCCTGGATTGATGTTGGTGGAGGTTTCCGCTCGTCCTGAGCTTCCTCCTTTTCATCCTCAGATGAGTTATTGTTTTCCGATGACTCGTCATCATTTTCTTTCTTCTCAGGTGCCGCAGCCGCCGTAGGTGTAGGCTTTCTTCTGCCCATTGTCGAAGTCAAACCGAAACGATCCTCGTTTCTCTTCGTATGTTTTGTTATTTCCGCCGTATGTTCCTACGGCTTTTCAGTATGGGTCTTGATAAACTAGAATAATATTAAGTAGATAATAAAGATTGTGTCTAGATTAAAGGAATCTACCAAAACCGAACTTCAAGATTATTCCACGGCACTTTAGCGATCCTGCCGTT
>SIHH01000309.1 GCA_004299065.1 Phormidium sp. SL48-SHIP
TGCCTTCTATCCCCTAAGTTTAGCCTAACGAATTGGGACAAGTAAAACGCCCAAACCTTTTAAAACAAGAAACCTTGCTGACTTTGAATTGTCCATTCTCAACTGGCTATCCTCAACGGTGACTTGCCCGAAATGGTCTCAGCTCTGGTTCAGGATGAGCATTTTTACCGTTGACAAATTGCTAAAACTCGTATCAGAGGATAGGGAACCTCAATGGATCTTGTCCCGTCCTGAAAAATATCTGGTTGCAGATGTTGCATTTTCTGTCAAACCTTTGTTATATTTTGTAACAAGACAGGGTGAGTCTACTTCAACGAGATGTTAACCCCCCAGGTTAGCCCTGGTTGGAGGACTCGAACTTAGTCCCTGTATTGACGAGACGATTCGCTTGAGAGGTACATGACATGGACCGACCGATTCAACTCAGTCTCGAACAGCAGTTTAGTCTGCGTTCCTTCGAAACCCAAGTGGCTCAAATGAGCCATGAGCAAGCGCAACAGTTCCTTCTGAAACTGTACGAACAAATGATGTTGCGTGAGGTGACTTACAAAAATCTACTCAAACACCAATGGGGCATTGAACCCAATGGTATGTCGTAGACCGTCCCCCTAAGACTCTCTCAGGGCGACCTCCGTCTCTGGCTCAGTTCCTGGCTGTGGGAAACGAACCGGGGATGCTGGGGCGTTACTGGAGACTCTCTAACCCCGCAGCTTAGCCCCGGATGACAGACTCCGTGACTACCTAGGTGATAACAAATTCGACTACCCTAGGAATGAACAATGTCTTCGGGACGCAAGCCTGATATGTTTCAAAACCTTCTCATCTGTACAGATTTACACGACGGTCTACATCGACTGGTTCGCTTCGTTCCTAGCCTGGCCGCCTCAGGAATCCGTAAACTCGTTTTCTTTCACTCCGTTCGCGTTAATGACGATCGCGGCGTCCCCAAAGTCGACCAAGCCGCGATCGATGCCGCTCGCCAACGCCTATCCGTCGCTCAGGACAACGTTCCTGAGGGCGTCGAGGTCGAGGTGGTCGTCGAATCCGATCGCATTGTTGAAAATATCCTCAACACGATTAAAACCCACCACTGCGATCTCGTTCTTCTCGGGACCGACAACAAAACGCTCCTAAACGAAAAACTCTTTGGTAGCACCACCGCCGAACTGGTTGAACGGATTAAAATTCCGCTTCTGGTTGTCCGTCCAGCGTTGATGTCCACCTATACCCGCGAGGAACTGGACTTACGCTGTCGCCATCTGTTGCGCTATCTCCTGATTGCCTATGATGGCAGTAACACGGCCAAAACCCTAGTCAAACAGATTACCGAGACCGCCCGTAACCGTCCTGAGAACTCCCTAGAACACTGTCTTCTCGCCTGGGCCGTCGAGTCCAAGAGTCGTCGAGAAATCCCTCAATCCCAAACCATCGAGGATGCCGAGGAGAAACTCGCCGCCGTCAAACAAGAGTTAGAACAACTCAACCTAACCGTCGCCACCGAAGTTCGACAAGAAGAGCGTTTGCAAGCCATGATGACTCTGTCTATGGAGTATGACATCAGTGCGATCGCCGTCAACTCCCCGAGCGTTCCTCGCCTCCTAGAATGGTCGCGGCCCAACTTCGCCAACCTCCTCTTACGTCGCAGTTGGCATCCCGTTCTCTTCTTCCCAGACCCCGAGTAAGGCAAACTTCTGGGAAATCGGAGTCCGAAATGTGATAAGTATAGGGTGAAAGTCCTTACATTCAGCGACGTTAAACAAAACGATGTTTTCAATTATTTTTCAAATCTGCCTAGCCGCCCTAGTCCTATGGTCTTTCATCATGGTGATTGGGGTTCCCGTGGCTTATGCCTCTCCCCAAAACTGGGATCAGTCCAAAGGACTCATCTGGATTGGCTCTGGGATCTGGGTGGCCTTAGTTCTGGCTGTGGGTGTTTTAAACTATCTCGTTGTTTAAGCCATCCTCAAAACGGATTAGGAGGAATCTCGCCCGAGATCCCTCCTGAGATGTCCAGTCTCAAGCTCTAACCGTCATCTCGACCCTCTTGCCCTCACCTCAACGTCTCAAAGATTTATGGCAGTTTTTGAAGGAACTTTTGCCAGCGTCGCCCCGTATCGCTTCGCTATTGTTATCGCCCGTTTCAACGATCTCGTTACCGAAAAGCTGCTCGGTGGCTGTCAAGACTGCCTCAAACGTCACGGGATTGATGTCAACCCCCAAGGCACTCAGGTGGACTATATCTGGGTTCCCGGAAGCTTTGAAATTCCCCTGGTCGCCCGGCAACTGGCCCTAAAGGGAACCTACAACGCCATCATTTGTCTCGGGGCCGTCATTCGCGGCCATACCCCTCACTTTGACTATGTTGCCGCAGAAGTCTCCAAAGGTGTTGCCGCCGCTGGTTTCCAAACCGGAGTTCCCATTGTTTTCGGGGTTCTCACCACAGATACCTTGCAACAAGCCCTCGAACGGGCAGGAATTAAGAGCAATCTGGGCTGGAATTATGCCATGGACGCTCTGGAGATGGCCAGTTTAATGGCTCAAATTGGTGGAGACGCAGACATGACGGCTCAGCCCCAAGCCCTCCCCAATGGAGAGGGCCAATCCTTGATGGGCAATTTCTCAGGTAGCTAATCTGTGACGTACTCCCCTAGCGTCCGGCTAGACAGGCCGCTAAGTCTTCATCGGCTGGTGGTCATGAGGATGGGACCGGGGAAGGCGGAAAACTCTTGAGGTTGGTTTTGCCAAGCCGTTCCATAGTGACCTTGACACTCCCCAGCCTGAAGGCGTGGGGATTCTTGGGTCTATGGGGAGCCTACGCTTAACCCCTCGCCAAGCATCTTGACCGTCTGCCCGACGGCTGCAAGTCCACGCTGCATCACCACCTGCGCGGCGGCTATATCTCTATCTGTGGTATATCCACATTCAGGACAGCGATGTACGCGAACTGAAAGCTCTTTTTTGCCTGTATTCGCACCACAACTGGGACAGGTTTGGCTGGTTCCCGTGAAGTCTACCTCAGCGTAAAAGACACCACGTTTCCAGCACACCCACTTCAGAATCCTCAAAAACTCACCGTGAGCCGCATCGAGAGTATGCTTTGAAAACATCCCTCTCGCCCAGGCTTTGAAGTTGAGGTTCTCTGCAAACACCATCCCTACGCCGTCGCAGAGACGGTGAGCCAGTTTATAGAAGAAATCCTGACGACAGTTGCGGATATATTCGTACAGCTTGGCGACCTTATAGTGAGCCTTGCGCCAGTTATTTGACCCTTTAACCTTATGAGACGCTCTTTGTTGCAGCAATTTCAGCTTGCGTTGGAGGTCTCCAAAGAATCGGGGTCTTGGTACTAACTCACCAGCAGAGGTGGCTAGATAGCTGCTCAATCCTACGTCAATTCCCAAGGCTTCCCCGTGGGGTAGGATGTCAGGAACTTCAAAGTCGCACTGAAGCGTTAGCATCACGTACCACCCGGAAGCACGTTTGACCACCTGGGCTTGTTTGATAACGAAGCCTTCAGGAATCGGTCGTGAGAGTCGCATTTTCACCCAACCCACCCCAGGGAGTCTGACGCGGTTTCCCCGAACGGGGTCTTTTCCCAATTGTGGAAACAGCAGAGAACGCAATCTTCCCGGTTTCTTAAATCTGGGGAATCCATGTCCTCTCTCCCACATCGAGACAAAGGCTTTCTCTAAACGTCGCAACACCTGTTGCAGCATTTGAGCATTAGCTGTACCTAGCTCAGGATAGACTTTTCGAGCTTGGGTTAAGGCTTTGCACTGGCTTGAAAAGCTGGGTCGCGGTGCGTCGGGGGACATGACGTACTCACCTCGAAGAGAGCATCGGTCGATGAGACAGGCTCTCGACTTGTACCAGTCTTTGCGCTCTGCCAAAGCAAAGTTCCAGACCCGACGAGAGGTTTCTAACCATTCGTCATAGGTCTGTTGCTGCTGTTGAGTGGGCGCAAGCTTGTACTGGTATGTGAGGTGAATCATTACCTA
>SIHH01000310.1 GCA_004299065.1 Phormidium sp. SL48-SHIP
GGATAGGCGAATTCGATGCCTTCGGCTTCAAAGCGACGCTTGAGTTCTAGGTTGATTTGCTGTTGAGCATCCATGTATTGGGCAAAATCACTGCTGTTGACGTTGTAGACGACTTCGTAGTCGAGGCTGAAATCCCCGTAGGCTAGGAAATGAGCGCGATCGAAGGTGATGGTTTCGATGGGTTCGATAATGTCTTGGATGATTTGGGGGATTTTTTCGAGCTGTTCGACGCGGGTTTCGTAGGTGACACCGAGTTTAAAGACGATACGGCGGGTTTGCATATGCTTGTAATTGCGGATGCGAGAGCCGGTAAGATCGGTGTTGGAGATGACCAGTCGTTCACCGCTTAAACTCTTGAGACGAGTGGTTTTAATGCCGATGTATTCGACGGTTCCGATGAAGTCACCTACGATGATGAAGTCTCCTAACTCAAAGGGGCGATCGAAGACGATGGAAAAGTAGCTAAAGAGGTCTTGTAGAAGTCCTTGGGAAGCTAGGGCGATCGCAATCCCCCCAATCCCCAGACTGGCAATCATGGCTGAGACATTAAAGTTGAGATTGTCCAGCAGGAAAATAAAGCCGATCGCCCAAACCACGACTCGGATGGCAGGGACGAGAGAATTGAGGGTCGGCTGGATATTGGGGTTGTTTGCCTTGATCCCATATAGGATTAAGCCATATTGGATCACGGAGACCACGAAACGGATGGCAATTACCGTGAAGGCGATCGCCCAGACTCCATCTAAGAGTCGATCCAAAATCGGGTGCAGGGTTAGGCCGTTGAGAGCGACATAAAAAATCCCTAGATACAAGATTGGGATCAGCGCTCGTTCAATAATTTTAATTAAGCTATTATCTAAACTCGCGTCGGTTTGTCGTAGCCATTTTTTAATTCTGCTAAGAACGACGTTGGCAACAATCCTGATGATGATCAATCCAAGAATAATAATGGCTAGGGCGATCAGATAATCTAAGACCTGATTCCCTAGAAATTCTTGTTGGGTGAATTGGCTCAACATCTCTGTGAATTCTGTTGGCATAAGTTTCGCTCCTGCGTATGTCAGCATTTGTTAACATTAAAATTTTTTCCTCGATCAGGCAAACGGCGCGATCGCGTCATTGATGACCTCAATAGAGTCTTCAAACGCTTATCCCGAGAGATTTAGAGCCTTTCAGAGATCGCCTTGATGCTGATCGAGGGAGGCGATGTTGTACATTGTTAGTACAACATACCGATGGTGTATAATATACTAGACCACACTAAAGCGTGCTTGTCACTCAGGAAAAACCTCAGATTATGGATACAACACAAGAACGAAAGCTGGCATCTTATCTCGCAGTGGGCGAGAAGTCTGTTGAGTTTTCGATGTCTCTACCGCTACGGATAAAGCGGTCTCTCTCGACATCTGTTGATCTCCTTTTCGATGTCTTGCACCAAATTGAACGGAATTTAGACACGCTATAACTGGCAATTTGTAGCCCCATACCGCCCCGTGGGAAGACCGACAGAACGGTCTCAACGGTGGCCTCATCGGCTCGAAGTTCAGCAACTCCTCTGACGTATGGTGATGTCAGAGTGAGGTTTGGGCGATCGCGCCTCTTCTCCCAACCCTTGGGAACGCGATCTCTAGCCGTTGTTCGTTGACCGTGGCTGAACGTCCTCAGCGTTGCTCAGCGTCAATCGGTTCAAGTGCAACGGATGTCCTCTGTCATCGGCGGTCATGCCGGTCTTATCTTGGATGAGTGCGATCGCCCTTCCGGCCCGATGCTTCATGGGAAACACTCACCCCTATCGCTAACACCGCTTAAACCAACTCACTCAGCATCGATTCAGCAGATGGATGCAAAAACCCCCCAGCGCCTAGCACCAGGGGGAAAATTGAGACCCAGTTTTTGCCGCAAAGCCTTAACGCCTAGACATTCAGCCTCAGAGATATCTAGCGACCAATTCCCACATAGCGGAAGCCAATCGCCTCTAACTGAGTCCGGTCAAGGAAGTTACGACCATCGACCATAATCGGCGTGTGCATCAGACTCGCCATCTTGGTATAGTCGAGTTCCGCAAACTGCTTCCAATCCGTCACCAGGACCAACGCATCACAGCCATCAGCAAGCCGTTCAGGGTCTGTCTCCACATAGACCCCCGATAAGCCCGAGCGTAGGCCCGTTTGCGAGACAATGGGGTCATAGGCCTTCACCTTCGCCCCGAGGCGGTTCAGATTCTCAATCAAGACCAACGAGGGTGCATCCCGCATATCATCGGTATCCGGTTTAAAGGTCAAGCCTAACAAGCCGACGGTTTTCCCCTTGAGAATCTTCAACTCATGTTGCAGTTTCTCCAACGCCATCAAGCGTTGACGTTGGTTCACCTCAACCGCAGACTTGAGCAATTGAGCATCATAGCCATAATCATCAGCCGTGTGAACCAAGGCTGAGACATCTTTCGGGAAACAGGAGCCACCCCAGCCAATCCCAGCATTTAAGAACTTATTGCCAATGCGCGAGTCGAGGCCAATTCCCTTGGCGACCTGGGTGACATCGGCGCCGACGCGATCGCAAATATTGGCCACCTCGTTAATAAAACTAATCTTGGTCGCCAAAAACGAGTTCGCCGCATACTTAATCATCTCCGCCGAACATAAATCCGTCATCACCACAGGAACCGGCGGTAGATCCTTCTCCTGCGCCACCTCACGATTGACAATGGGTGCATAGAGTTCCTGCATCATCGTCAAGGCGCGATCGCTATTACTTCCCAAGACAATGCGATCGGGGTTAAAGGTGTCATACACCGCCGACCCCTCCCGCAGAAACTCAGGATTACTGACCACATCAAAGTCCACCTCGATATGGTTAACCAAATCTTCCCCAGTTTTTCCCGATCCCACCAGGGCCTTTTCCCGTTCCGCGATTCCATCGAGGACAATCGTGCGTACCCAATCCCCGGACCCAATGGGAACCGTCGATTTATTGACAATCACCTTATAGCCTTGCTTGAGGTGAGCGCCAATTCCTCGGGCCACCGCCTCTACATAGCGGGTATCACTTTCTCCCGTCGGTAACGGGGGCGTTCCCACCGCAATAAACAAGATATCGCCATGATGGACCCCCGCCTCTAAGTCCGTGGTGAACTCAATATTGCCACTTTGGATGGCGGCGGTCATGATTTCGGACAATCCCGGCTCATAAATCGGCGATCGCCCCGCCTTCATGGTTTTGACCTTTTCCTCGTTGTTATCGACGCAGATCACCTCATGACCCGTATGAGCCAAACAGGCCCCCGTCACCAAACCCACATAACCGGTACCAATCACACAAACACGCATAGCTGTTTTGTCCTTCAACCTTAAAAAACTGTAAAAAAACGCCGCTACGACCGAGCGTTAGCAAGCTGTCGTCCACTAGCTTAGTCGCAAACTTCAGCTATCCCCAATCTGCGGCTTTTATGTCAACACACCCGGACAGTCCTAATTTACGCCAAACCAAGGCGATCGCGGAAATCAGCAATGGTTTCCTTCAATCCCTCTTCCAGCTCAATGCTCGGCGTCCAACCTAACCACTCTTTAGCACGAGTGATGTCCGGTTGTCGCTGTTGCGGGTCATCCTGGGGAAGTGGCTCAAACTGAATCTCCACATCCGGGTTAATCAGCCTTTGAATCGTCTGAGCCAATTGCAAAATGGTGTACTCATTGGGATTGCCGATATTCACCGGCCCAATATGCTCCTCATTGTTCATCAACTTCATCATGCCGTCGATGAGGTCCGAGACATAGCAAAAACTGCGAGTTTGCAAGCCATCCCCATACACCGTCAGGGGAATCCCGCGCAACGCTTGAACAATAAAATTACTCACCACCCGTCCATCATTTTCCTGCATTCGCGGTCCATAGGTGTTGAAAATCCGCATCACCCGAATATCCACATGATTCTGACGATGGTAGTCAAAGCAGAGGGTTTCAGCGATGCGCTTCCCTTCGTCGTAACA
>SIHH01000311.1 GCA_004299065.1 Phormidium sp. SL48-SHIP
GGTGTTCCAAACCCCTCCGTTGCTAGTGATTGAAATCGTCAGTCCCGAATCAGTGAACCGCGATTATCGCTACAAACGCTCGGAATATGCCGCCGCTGAAATCCCCGAATATTGGATTGTTGATCCAATGGTCAATCAAATCTCGGTGTTGCGCCTAGAGGAAGGGTTATATGAAGAGAGTCAGTTTACACAGACACAACCCATTGTTTCTCAACAGTTTGCAGACCTAAACTTGACGGTGGATCAGGTATTTGCAGCCGCCAATTTAGGGACATCCTCTTCAGAGTCACCCTCCTAATTGAGCCTCATCTAAGGTGAAGCCGACCCCGACGATCGCCGCAAGTCTAAATGATAGCGATAGAGCGCAACTGGACTTCCGTTAGCACGAAAATAGGCGGGATCTTTAGGAGATAGATAAATGGCCGTCAGTTGTTCAGCTTCGAGATGATCGGCATCCTGTTTTTGATAGTCGGTCGTGGTTTCAACTTCATTAAAATAGATTTGTCCAGGACTGCGAAACACTTGATAGATAATTTCGGTCGAGAGAAAGCGATCGCTCTCAGGTTGTTCACGATTGCGTCCCCGCACCACCGAGACTAATTCTTGTCTTCCCGCCATATCGATAATCTGACGGTTAGGATTCTCAGAATCGGCGATAATCTTAATGTCACTCTCCTCACCAAAATAGGCTTGACTGATATTTTCACTATTAAAGGTGCGATCGCCGACCACTAAACCCGTCTTTTTCTGAGGTTGAAAGCGAACTTGAAACGTCAGCGGTTGATTAAGATAACGGCGATTTCCTTCAAAGCCAGGACTCTTTAAATCCGGCGCTAAGGGAGCCTCTAACTGCAACAGGGTACTCGTCACATCCCAGGTTCCAGCCATCCAGTCGGGATAGACTAACTCCTCTTTGTTCACCACCGTAACCGTGGGTTTCCGTTGCCAATAGGGGAAGCGCTCAACGCGATCGCTCAAGGAATCGGCCCAAGCACTCGGCATCCCCAACAGCCAAAACACTGCCAATAAACAGAGTCCTTTATAGACCCGTTGCGTCAAACAATGTTGCGTTAAACAATGTTGCGTCAAAAAACGTCTCACAATCAGTTTATAATATAAGTTGCCCTAAATAGGCGAGATCAACCCTATTTTACAAGGATTTGTCCCTGTTCATCAATCATGATGGGAGCATTTGGGAAATCAGTCTGAGTTAAATTGCGAATTAAGTTGACTGTCCGAAATTGACCGTCCGGCACCGGAATACCCGTATTCCCTAAATGAATCGGAATAATCTGTCCCGAAATAAATTCGCCTTCTAAGTTTAATTCAACCTCTAAAATCAAAGAATAGGCTAACGCTCCCTCCGTTGAAAGGGTCTGATAACCCACAAAATCAGCCAAAGAATAGGCAATTAAGCGGTCATTATACAAGTTAATCGCTCGGGGAATATGGGGACCATGACCTAAAATTAAATCCGCCCCCGCGTCAATCGCCTCGCGAGAAAAGCCAACGATATTGCCACGATCTTCACTGAGGAAGTATTCCTGGCGATCGCTCACGTGCATCGCCCCCGTTCCTTCCGCCCCAGCGTGAATCGACAGCACAATCACTTCAGCTTGTTTATCCGCTTCAGCAATCAATTGTCGAGCCAACTCGATATTATTAATATCATTATGAAAATCGTAGGTACTAAAGCCAATAAACGCGATCGTCACATCCTCTACATCTAAATAGGTGATTTGATAGCGTTCTCCAACCGTAGCAATACCCACCTCATTGAAATTCCGAATCGTATCCCGCAAACCAATTTCACCAAAGTCCATCGAATGATTATTCGCTAAACTGACGATATCAAAACCGGCCTCCTGAAAAAGATAGCGGTAGTCGGGAGGCGATCGAAAGGCAAATTGGGTGCCGCGACTGGTATCTTTGGGACTATTGGGATGATCCGTTAGCGTACTTTCATAATTACCAAATAGAATATCTGCCCCCTGTAAGTCTTTCATCACATTCGCAAAGAAAAGACTCGGATCAGCCGGGAGGCGATGACTGGGATAGTTGGTTCCCAAAATCATATCTCCCACCGCTTTGATGCGAATTGAACTGGGAAGATTAGGGGTGGGAATCTCAGGCGTTTCTGGAAGAACCTCACTGAGATTGGTTTCGGCGGGAGATTGGGGTGAGGACGATGGCGTTAGGCGATCGAGGTTTTGCGAGATCGTCGCCAAAACCGTTTGTCCGAGTTGGCGACTCTGACCCTGTAACTGACCGTGATCGAGGAGTCCCCAAAGTCCCCCAAAGCTGAATCCTAGCAAACTCAGGGCGGAAACCCGCATCACCAGGCGATTCGAGCGGGACTGAGACGATGGGGCCGCCGCTGGAGTCTGGGGTGACTGGGGCGACTGAGGCGATCGCGGTGTAAACTCCCTCAAGGGATATTTATAAGTCCAATCCGGCTCATGCTGTCCCCAGCGTCGCCCATAAATCACGATCGCCTGCACCCCCGCCAGATGACACTGTTGCACCGCTCGTCGTGCTAAGGGAATACAGACTGTTCGGTCAGGAATAACGCGAGCTTCAAATAACACCTGTAACCAGGGATTGCGTTGTTGCAGCCGTACCGAAATCTCATCAGACAGTAAGGCTCGGTCAATCCCTTGAACAATTGACCGTAGCTCAGTTGTTGGGTCATTATGGCCTTGTGGGTAAGCTTCCACCGCGCTGACATCTCCCCCTTATGACTTGCTCCTTTGTATCACAGATGGGAGGCCCCAGAACCCGGATCATTTGATTGGTTCTTGCTCCCCCTCAAGTCCCCCAGTCGTCGAGAGATTGACAAGACTTAAGACCCCTGCGGTCCCCGGCGACGGTAACGCATCCAAGCCGCACCACTATACAGTTGAAAAGCAGGGTCCCAATGACTCGCTTCGTTGCGTTCAATGTCAATATACGGTTTAATGCCCTCCATGAGAAAATGGAAGTCGATCGCCGTTTCAGCAAATTGCATGAAGTCCGACCAGATCAGACCATCACTGAGTTGATGATCAAACACCTTGATAATGCCATTCCAGTTAATTCGCAAGGTGGCCGCTCGTAGTTTACCAATTTGCTGCTGTTGTTCCGGGGAAAAAATCACCCCCTTGTCAAACTCGTAGGAGCGATCGCAAAAACGCAAAATCACCCCCCGCTTCGGGAGATGCAAATCGCACATTTGCACAAAATCTTGAGTTTCGGGTTTACGTTTGATCTGATCCTTCGTGCGGCGGCTGATGTCATAACTCACCGCGTTAATAAACAGAGGGATTCCTCCCCGCACCTGTTGGCGAACCTCGGCCCAGTCAAAACTAAACTTTCCTTGACGATTTTCGCGATCGCGACAGATGACCACCGGTTTCGGTGTCAAAGATTGCACATAATCGACGCGCCAGACATTTAACTTGGCGATCTCCGTTAACGACGCGGTAAACGCGCAGATATCCGTTGCGGCCAACTCCCGTTCATACACCTGCAACTCCGCCAGGGGGCCAGTACGATACAGCCGCCAACCCCGAACCTGCAAAATCAGACGCGCCGCATAGGCCTCAACGTCAAACACCCGCGCCAATTGTTGCGCGGCCTGTTTACGGCGTTCCTTGGGCGTCGCTTCTAGCACCAAAACCCCCGCTTCCTCGGGATCTGACTCGGCTTTGGCGGCGGCGATCGCCTTCTCTCGCTGTGTTTTGCGTTTCGTCTCCAGCCGCTGCATTCCCTGTCTGGCTTGATTCAGGATTCGAGGCGAACTGTTATCTCGTAATACAACTCGATAGGCTTGTTCGGCCTCATCGAGTCGTTGAGTCTCTTCGTAGAGGCGAGCAATATAAAACCGCACCCAGGGATTTTCGGGCATTGTTCGATATAAAACTTTGAGATGTCGGGAGGCGCTACGATAGTCTCCTGTCTCCAAAGCCGCGATCGCATCTTCGAGAGAAGGCATAGT
>SIHH01000312.1 GCA_004299065.1 Phormidium sp. SL48-SHIP
AGGCGGCGTGGGTGAGGGGATAGTGGTCTGGGGATTGTTGGAGTCGGTGTTGGGCATTCTCTAGGGCTACTGCATCGAAGAGGATGTTAGGGGGAGTTTGGGAGGATTGGTGTTGTGAGTGAAGATCGGATTGGGTGTCTGATGGGGTGGAAGTTGAAGGGGGTTTGGGGGAGATCAGGGCTGAGGCAGAACAGCCGGCGATCGCCAATGCACCCCCCAGGGCCAACAGGATGGCTTGGATTCGTGGTTGATTGGACATCACAATAAGCGTTAATTCGGTTGGGTTAATTGGAGTTGCCCCGTTTCTGGGCTGGGTCTTTCTGAGCTTGGTCGAGCAACGCTGGCAATGGTCTAGCAAGTTTGCAAATGGGATAGTGCTTCAGTAATTTATGGGATCGGAAATTTTGCAGAACATCCGGATCTCGCTTGAGGTTTGGGTAGATCCGATTAGTACGCCCACAGAGAACGAACTTACGGTTCTATGAGCACACCTCCCGGCCTTTTGGATCTAACTCCCCTTTTTGCCCCCAATGCTGAATTGGAGGATTCAACCCTAATGCCTCCGGATACGGTTGCTCCTTCGACTCATGAGGGGCAACAGGAGCCTTCTAAACAAGTGGCTATGGGGCAATCCAACATCATGGGGCCGGAAAAGATGACTCAAGATCGGGACGCTTCGAAAGAGTTTGAACAACCTGAGACTCAGACTCAATTAATTTCACTTCAAGAGATAGAGGCAAGCTCTCGGGAAGAATGGTTAACTCTGGCTCAGCGGCTGAAGACGGAAGAACGCTGGGGAGAGGCGATCGCCGCCTATAAACAAGCATTATCTCAGGAAGCCTCTCCTGACCATCAAAACCACTCCGGGCAGGAGTCCTCAAATGAAGAGCCGCAGACTGGCTCATCTTCCCAGAGTTTTGAGCAGTTACAGGCTCAAGCCCTCACCTATGGACAACAGCGCCAGTGGCAAGCTTGTATTGAGACCTGTGAACAAGCTCTGGCGCTTCAACCCACGGCGAGTCTCTACAAACTGCTGGGGGATGTTTTACAGCTAACGGGACGGTTATTGGAGGCGCGTCGGAGTTATCGGGAGGCCCTGCGTTTACGGCCTGATTTTGCTGAGGTGTATGGGAATTTAGGTAATCTCTATGCCCAAGAGCGGCAGTGGCCGCGGGCGATCGAATGTTTCCAACGGGCGCTACGATACCAACCGCAACGAGTGGCATTACATCGCGCCTTGGCTGGGGTTTGGGAACAGGTAGGGAATGAAATTGAAGCGGTGCGTTGTTGGCATCGGGTGTTGGGTTTGGACCCGGCGTCAGGCCAGGCGCAGGACTATTTCAGTTTGGGAAATCGCTGGGTGCGCTTGGGAGACTGGTCGATGGCGGAACGCTATTATCGAGAGGCGATCGCCCGTGATGAGCAGTTGACCGATGCTTGGCATAATCTGGCGGAGGTGTTGGCGCATCATCAGAACTGGCTGTCGGCTCGGGAGATGTATGAGCAGATTTTGCAGCAGGAACCGCAACGGGTGATTTCTCGTTTGGGCTATGCTCGGGTCTTGACGAAGTTAGAAGACTGGCAAGGGGCGATGGCTGAGTATCATCGTCTGGCGGAGTCTGCGCCGGAACAGGTCTTGGCGCAACAGCGTTTTGCTCAAACCTTGAAGGACCAGGGGTTACTCGAAGAGGCGATCGCCGTGTATCGTCGTGCGCTCACCTTTGCCCCTAATGGGTTTGAGTTACGGTTGGGGTTTGCCGAACTCCTCTGTGAACAGGAACAATGGGAAGACGCATTGCCCCAGGCGGAGGCGGCGATCGCCCTTAATCCTCAGATAGCGCAAGCCCATTATTATGCAGGACGCGCTCAAGTCGCTCGGGCAAATTGGCAGGCGGCGATTCCCTATCTGGAACAGGCGGTGACGTTGGATTCCCAGTTCTTCTGGAGCCGCTATTTCTGGGGCGAGGCTCTCTTGGGTTTAGAAGATTGGCAGGGAGCGGCTGCGGTGTTGGACGCGGCGATGCCTCTGAATCCGGAATATCCTCGGGGCTATTGCCATTTAGGCCGGGCCTATTTAGAACTCGAACAGTATTCTGAGGCGGTGCAGGCCTATCGGCAAGCCATTGCTTTCGGCTCTAATGATGTCAGCTACTCTCACCTCGGGCTGGCGTTGCTGAAGTTGGAAGATTGGGATGGGGCGATCGACGTCTTAAATCGAGGTTTGGAGTTAAAGCCAGATGATGAGGAGTTTCATTGGCTGCTGAGTCAAGTCTTCGTTGAGAAACAGGATTGGCAAGCCGCGATTGAAGCAGTAGGGCGGGCAGTGGCCTTAAAGCCCGAAGGACTAGAATTTAACCCACAGTTCAAGCAGTTATTATGCCGTCAGGGACCGTTGCACGAAGCTGTAGATGATTGGCAGCAGGCAGTGGATCTCAATCGTGATGACCCTCAACTCCAGTTAGGTTTGGGAGTAGCGTTGCTTGAGGGTGAAATCGACTTAGAGCGGGCCGAGGCTTGTTTAAGGCGGAATCTGGAGTTACAGCCCAATCAGCCACAAGGCTACTTTTATCTGGGAAAATGCTCAGCGGGACAAGGACGACTTGATGAGGCGTTGGGGTTCTATCGTCGCAGTTGGGAGTTGAGCCAGAGCGTTGACTGTGGCTTAGCTTTAGCTGAAGTGTTGCAGCAGTTGGGCCGGTGGTCCGAAGCCGTCCAACAATATCGCCAAGTCTTGTTGGAGTGTGGGGAGTCAGGAGAGGCTTTATTTGGCTTAGGACAAGCTTTAGCAGCTTCCGAACGCCCCATGGAGGCGGTTATGGAGTGGCGGCGAGCGATCGGGCTGGGATGGAATAGCCCTGAGTTGTACCGCTGTTTAGCTGAGGCTTTAGTGAGCTTAGAGCGTTGGGATGAGGCCGTGCTGGAATGGGGGCGACTGTTGGAACTTCAGCCTGGGAATGCCTTGGTAAGACGGCAGCGGGCCTTGGCGTTGATAGGCTTGGGTCGTTGGGCCGAGTCCGCCCAGGAGTGGCAGCAGTATTGGCAAGTGGCTCCAGGGTCAGGTCAAGGCACGGTACTCGATTTTCGGCCGGAGTTGGGGATGTATGGGGAAATCCCTCATCATCAGGAGTTAAGTCTTACAGGAGATTTGACCGTTGAATTTTGGTTGCGTTTGAGGGAGTGGCCACAGGATTGGACGAATCTTGTCGGTAAATTTGTCAGTGATGAGCAAAATGAGTTCTGTTTGCGCCTCAAGAATGGGGAGCGGGGCCAGTGGTACTACGGCGGTGGGAAAGGCTGTGCTAAACCTCTAACTTGGGTCCCACAAGAGACGATTCGTTTGCATCAATGGGTTCACATTGCCTGTGTGCGGAAGCTTGGGCAGTCTGGACAGCTTTACGTTGATGGTGTGTTGCAGGGAGAACAGGACTGGGGGCAGGAATCTGGCGCGACGCCGACAGAAGCTCCGGTGCGTCTGATGGTGAGTTCTCGTCTCGATGAGTTCCTGGATGGTCAGTTATCTGAGGTACGGGTTTGGAATGTAGCTCGCACGAGTGATGAGATTCGCCGGGGGATGAGTGAGAAACTGGAGACAGAACTGGGTCTAGTGGCAGTTTGGTCGGGTTCCGAGGACGGGATTGTCGTTGATAGAGTCGCAGACCATCCGGGAGAGATGAAGCAGGCTTCGGCAAACGGGAAGCCGCACCCTCGGGTGGGGGTCTGTAGTGGTGAGTGGTCCCAGAAGGCAGCAGACCGGGCCGATACTTTGGCGCAGTTGTATGGCGGTTTCGCTCAAGTTGAGTTAGTTAGCGCTCAGTTTCCTCAGTCTGAGGGGCAGGTGTCGCAGCCAATTCGGGAGACGGAGATTCCTTGTCATAGGATACAGGCTGAGCATGAGGAGCGGTTTCTTGAGCAGGCGTTGGCCTTGGTTTTGGCTCATCCCTATGAGGTGGTGCATCTGTCTCAGCCTCGGATGCC
>SIHH01000313.1 GCA_004299065.1 Phormidium sp. SL48-SHIP
AATCGTCTGGTTCAAGCGGCAATCTCTGTTTCTAATTTACGATGTTTAAGTCAAAATTGCCAGTAGGGGCGAAAATCCCCTCCTGGGAGGGGTAGGGGTGGGTTATGCCTCCTGGGAGGGGTAGGGGCGAAAAATTTTTCGCCCCTACAATTGGGTATCAAATTCAACAAATCACACCCGATATCCTGAAGACCCGAGAGAATCCCCCACCTGTTTCCTCTTAACCGAAGAGTCCGACCATAAAGGGACACCCCTACCTTATTTCTGTCCTATCCATCCCTGCTATTGCTATAGAACTGTAGTAAGGGCGAAACATATTTCACCCCCACCCAGGGTAGTCTCCCCATCAATCCACTCTCAACACCTGCAACTCCCCAGACTCCCGTAACCCCACCCTCAACCGACATCCCCGTAACCCCGACAACTCCCCAAACTCCTCAAACAGCCAGCGATTGAGGGGACGTTCCAACCCAGACTCTAACATCGTCTTCACTCGCCGTCCCCCAAACAACAAATTCTCACCCTGCTGCATTTGTGCCGTGATGACCTGCATCACCGACTCCTCAAACTGCAACTCCAAGCCATACTTCTGCACCGCTGAAGTCCGTAACTGACCTAAAAATTTAGTGCCAATTTGACTCACAAACTGCGGGCGCAACAAATCAAACACCACAATATTGTCCCCAAAACGATTCAACAACTCCGCCCGACCAATCCGGGTCGAAAAATACCAACGCACCTCCTCCCGGAAATGCTGATTCACCTGTTCATAACTAAACCCTTCCGTTCCCTGTCCTTGAACCTGAGTCATAATCCCAGACCGCAGCAACGCCCCCGTTTGAGAATCCGTTAAATCCGACGCACCAATATTACTGGTAAAAATAATCACCGTCTGATTGAAATACGCCGTCCGTCCTTTTCCATCCGTTAAACGACCATCTTCGAGGATTTGCAGGAACTTATCCAACACCCTAGGATGAGCCTTTTCAATCTCATCAAACAGCAAAATACTATAAGGACGTTCCAAGACCCGATTGGTCAACTGGCCGCCCTCGTCGTAGCCCACAAATCCCGGCGGCGACCCGGCTAACTTTTCCGCCGCGTGTTCCTCCTTATATTCACTCATATCAAACCGAGCAAACGCCTCCTCATCGCCAAAAATGAGGCGACTCAGGGATTTAGCTAACTCCGTTTTGCCCACCCCCGTCGGACCGACAAAGAAAAAGATACCCTTAGGCTTACTATTGCGCCCATTGACCTCATTGAGACTAATCCCCACCTTGGCCGTCGTCAACATATCCGTCACCGCCGTAATGGCCCGAGGTTGACCGATGACCGCCTGGGATAATTCCCGAGTCGCCCCGGCGACCTTCTCCCGGCTGAGTTGTTCAAAAGGTTCCTCTCGCCGTCCAAACTTATAGAAATCTACCAACCGCATCACCTCACCTCGATTCAGAGGCAGATGCTGTTGTACCGACGTCACTCGTAAGGCTTCTAAATCCATCGTCTGAAAACCATCGGTTAACTCAGCAAACTCCTCCGCCACTTGGTCTCGGGGAGAGGGTGCAGTTCCATCGGGGGACTGGGTGGGTCGGTCTTGGCCACCGTAAAAATGGCCGCCGAAGCGTTGGATAAAATACCGTCGTTCAGCTTTGTTGGGGGAGGTGACTTGAACCAAAGACAGATAGGGATTGTGGGTATAGAACCACACCGGAACCCGTTTTAAATCACTGGCAAGAACCACCAGCGTATTGCGATAGCCCTGGAGAGGACCATTGGGCAGGATACAGGCTTCGAGGGTACAGCGTTGCAGCAGAATTAAGGGGTTGCGTTCCTCGGGTCCGTAGTGGTCGGGGTCGGCGGTGAGCATATCGGCTAAATCAACCACCGCCGCCAGGGATTCGTCTGTTTGCCGGACCAAACTACGTAATTGGGCCAACGCTTCTTCTGGGGGGAGGCGTTGCGGTAGGTTGCCCAGTCGTTGTTGTAAGACAGCGCCAGGATTAGCTCGCGCCGGTGCGCCATTGGCTGGGGGAGAGGCCACCGGGGAACCGTGACGGCGTTGAAACTGTTGTTGCCCTAAGTCGCGGAAGCGTTGTTCCTGGTCAGGGTTGGGGAAGCTGAAGCCGTCGATGCTGTCGTAGCGGAGCGTGAGGTCAAAGTCGAGGTCTTGGAAGTAGGCACTGAGGAAGTCATGAATCGGGAGATAGTTCCCCCGCCAAATTAGGGGGTCGTGAATGTTGCCATAGAGGAGAATGTGGCGACGACGTTGGAGTTGCGTCTCGAATTCATGAATCCAACGGGTGGAGATGGGGGGAATCGTCATGGGGATAGGGGATAGGGGGCAAGAGGCAAGAGGCAAGAGGTAAGAGGTAAGAGGCAAGAGGCCTGTCCTCGTGTCATGGCTGAAGCCGTGACACGGACTCTGGGCGGCTCTGCCGCCTGGACTCGGGAGGCAGAGCCTCCCCAGGGGCATGACTTGGCTGAGCCAAGTCACGAGGAATGAGGAATAATCCCCTCCAGGGAGGGGTGCCCGAAGGGCGGGGTGGGTCCGGGGTGCGGTGTATCAAGCCTGGCGAGAGCGGGCGCTGTCGCTGCGGGGCAGACGGTCCGCTTGACGGAGACGGCGATTGGGGTCCTTGCCCTGCCATTGCAACTCGCCCATTTGAACCCCAAACTCCCCCTGTAGATGCTCGTGCATCTCACCGATGACCGCTTCGGCTTCATCACAAACCGCCGCCGACCCTCCACCGACCGCCGCCGCCGTTTGCTTGCTGTAGCCTTCCACGTCGTAGAAAATTTCCCCTTCCGTGGGAATGCTGACGCTGATGCCCTTGCCGCTATGACTGGCGGCTCCCAGAATCACCGCACTCTCCGGGTTGTCGGGATGTTCCGCTTCCCGGTAGATAATGCCGAAGCCCAGGGATTCTAGACTTTGGGCGATGCTGTCGGCGATGTAGTCCCGTTGGTCCGCTTGCAGTTGCGACTGGTTGGCGGCATCAATCAGGGGTTGGCGTTGCTGTTGGCAGGTGGCCAGGAGGGGGGCGACCTCCTCGAACTGTTCGGCGGCGATGGCCTGTTCGGCCCGTTGGCGGTGCTGGTCGAGTTGGCCGACAGCGGCTGATTGCCAGCGCATCACCACGGGGTCGGCTTGGAGTCCGGCGATGAGGGCTTGGAGACGGCTGAGGTTCTCTTGGGCGTCCCCTTGGCGACGCTGCCACTCGGCTCGACGTTCTGCCACCTCTTGGCGATAGGCCGCTAGGGCTTGTTCGGCGGCGTGCAGGGGCTGTCGGACTTGGCTGGGGTCGCCGGATTGGATGAGTTGCTTGACAGATTCGAGTTTTTGTGATAAGGATGCTTCACGGTTGGGGGCGAACTTGGCTCCATCGGCAATTTCTAACTGTTGACGCTGCAATTCCTCCAGGGCGAACTTCTGATGTTGGAGTTCCGCTTGTTGTTTTTTGGCTTCGTCATCGCGACGTTTTTGGGCCAGGTGTCGGTGCAGGTCGGTTTGCAGTTGCTCCAGTTGTCGCGAGACTTGGCCGACGGCGGCTTCTGAGGGGGCCTGGGCTAGGGTGTGCTGGAGCTGCTGGAGCTGCTGGTGCAGGCGGTCGGCGGCGTTGGGGTAGAGGTGGGGGTGCTGTTGGGAGAGGGTGCGCTTGAGGGTGTCGGACTGTTGTTGCACCTGCTGGCGACGGGCTTCGAGGCGGCGTTGTTGTTCTCGCGCTTCGGCTTCTTGGCGGCGGCGGGCTTCTTCGGCGGCGCGCTGGCGGCGTTCTTGTTCGAGTCGTTCCCGGCGTTGGCGTTCGAGTTGGGCGCGGCTGTATTTGGGACTTCCACTCATGGTTGGGTCTCCTTGGCTGATGGGGATATGTCCAGCTTAGGGAGGGTGCGGGAGATGTTCCATGGTAAGTAGATGGAAGTTACATGGAAATTACATGGAATTTTTTGGGAGTTG
>SIHH01000314.1 GCA_004299065.1 Phormidium sp. SL48-SHIP
TGGCGAAATGGGGCGAAATGGGGTTGACAAATTCAATGACATCCTAAATAATGGTAAATCGCGGACGAAAAAGCCGCACCATCTAAATATGCGGAACTGGCGGAATTGGTAGACGCGCTAGATTCAGGTTCTAGTGTTCGCTTAGGACTTCCGGGTTCAAGTCCCGGGTTCCGCATTCTGGAAAACAAAACAGATCTGAAGAAGGGACCACCTCGATTGGGGCTGTCCCTTTTTTTTGAGGTTCTCAAAGGTAACGGGAGCGAAAACCAAGCCAGATCCATACAAGCATGGCTTGATTCTCCATGCCATTGATCTGCGGGACGCGGGGTCAAGCCGATCGCCAGAAGGTAAGACGGGTCACTCCGAGGAGTCGAAAGCACTTCTTTGGGTAGGAAGCCGACACGGTAATCTTTGATGAGCGTGTTCGGTCGTTCACGACTGGACTTTGAGCCAACCTCGTCGGACAGCGTAGAGAAGGCGGTCAATGGTGGCTTGCTCATCTTGGGTGTAAGCTTCTTCCAATAGGAGAGTTCGGAGAACATGACGGGCATGAAGGCTAACATACCCAGATTGCCAAATTTGAGCAAATAGATCGTCAACGGAGTTTTGGGGAAGTTTAAACTGAGTGGGCATCATCTTAGCCGATAGTTCAATGCGGTCAACACTACTATCGATGATCTGCCAGGCAACGACCGTGACGCATTTCGCCTGAATCCGTGATACTGCTGAGGCGGTGAGAGTGATGGCAACATTCCCTCTCGTGTGAGTCATTGCCCCCAGCCTCGGTGATTGAGATCACATTAAGGAGTCGGGTTCACTCGGCCGCTTCTTGTTGGAGACAAGCGTCACAGAGGCCGAAAAACTCTAGGGTATGGTAGAAAATCTTGAACTGATGCTTGTCTTGTAGGCGATGTTCGAGATCATGGACGGGACATTCCCCGATGGGAATCGATGTCCCACATTGGAGACAGGTGAGGTGGTGTTTGTCTTGCTGGCGGGAACTGTAGAGGGATTCCCCGCTGGCGAGGGTACGAACTTGGACTAACCCTTCAAGTTTGAGGGACTCCAGAGAACGATACACCGTCGCTAACCCCATACTTTGATTTTGCTGACGCAATTTGACATAAATATCTTGGGCGGAGAGCGATCGCCCTTGAGTATTGAGCAAGGTGATAATTTTTTCTTGGGAACGGGTGCGACGGGTTTTCATGAACAAGATCTCAGGAGCTAAATGTGGATCGTTGGGGGACGCGATACGGTAACGTAGATTAGGTAGCACCTCCACTACCATTGTGCCAAGCATTTGATCATTGCCGTGAGTCAAACTTATCAAGCTCAAATTTATGTCACCCTGCGCCCTTCGGTGTTAGATCCGGCCGGGACAGCGGTGCAGTCGGGACTGCAACAACTCGGGTTTACGGGAGTTGAACGAGTCCGCATCGGGAAGTATGTCGAACTGACGGTTACGGCGGTCGATGACGCTGACGCGACGCAACAGGTGGATCAGATGTGCGATCGCCTCCTGGCCAATCCGACTATTGAAAACTATCGCTTTGAGGTGCAGGCGGTGACCGAATCAATATCCGAAGGAGTAACAGCATGAGATTCGGTGTCATTGTCTTTCCTGGCTCGAACTGCGATCGCGATGTTGTCTACGTCACCCAAGATATCCTCAAACAGCCCACTCGCAAAATCTGGCATCAGGATACGGATTTGTCGGATATTGATGTGGTGGTGGTTCCAGGAGGATTTAGCTATGGGGATTATCTCCGCTGTGGGGCGATCGCTCGCTTTTCGGCCATTATGCGATCGGTTCTCGATCATGCCAAGGCGGGTAAGCCCGTTTTAGGCATTTGTAATGGTTTCCAAATTCTCACGGAAGTGGGGTTGCTTCCGGGGGCGTTAGTTCGTAATCGGGATCTGCATTTTATCTGCGATCGCGCCCCCCTCACCATTGAACGTCATGATTGCCCCTGGACACAAGGCTATGGCGATCGCCGTGAGATCAACTTGCCCATCGCCCATGGGGAAGGACGCTATCATGCTGATGCCGAGACCTTAGCTCAACTCGAAGACCAAGGCCGGGTTCTCTTTCGCTACTGTAGCCCCTCGGGAGCGGTGGATGAGGCAGGAAATCCCAATGGTTCGTTAAATAATATTGCAGGGATTTGCAATGAAGCGGGAAATGTGCTAGGCATGATGCCTCACCCCGAACGAGCCGCCGACGCACAATTGGGATCAACCGATGGCTTAGGGCTATTTGAAGGGCTGCTTCAGAGTCAACGGGTGGCCGTCTCATCTTAAGATGGTGTTAAAGATGGTGTTAACGAAGATTTGGAGTTAGTGAACGATGGCAATCGAAGTAAAAGTCCCAGACATGGCTTGTGCGGCTTGTGCCAGTACCATTACCGAGGCGATTCAGAAGTTGGACGCGACGGCCGAAGTTCGCGCCAATTTGGAGACAAAGTTGGTTTCGATTGAGACCAAACAGCCTGATGAGACGGTGAAATCGGTGATTACTGAGGCTGGCTATACGGTAGAGTGAGGGAATCGGGAACAGGGTATTGACTGCCGGAAGGGGGCGACCATCAAGGTACGCCCCCACATCTTTTTTTACCTTTTTTTGCCGGGTCGCCCCTGTTCTTCTGACCTCAATTTATGTTAACAAGGTGCGAATCATACTTTGGGCTTGACTGCCGTAGCCGCCGCCGAAGAGATTGTAGTGGTTGATGATGTGATAGAGATTATAGAGGGTTTTGCGGCGATCATACCCTTCATCGAGAGGCCATTCGGCGTTGTATCCCTGGTAAAACGCAGCGGGGAAACCGCCAAAGAGTTCAGTCATGGCGATGTCGACTTCGCGATCGCCATAATAGGTGGCGGGGTCAAAAATGACCGGTTCCCCATCGGCGGTCACCGAAGCATTCCCTCCCCAGAGATCACCATGAACAATCGAGGAAATCGGATCATGGCCGGCTAAGAGTTGAGGAATCCTCTCAACTAACTCATCCGCCCCAGTAAAGTGCATTCCTTTGCGGGCCGCCAGACGCAGTTGAAAGCCGATGCGATGTTCAGCGAAAAACTCAGCCCAGTCATCAGTCCAGGGATTCATCTGAGTGGTGGCCCCGATGGTGTTGCTGCGATCCCAGCCGAAGCGATCGCGGGTTCCCGTGCGGTGCATTTGCGCCAGTTTGCGCCCCATCTCCTGCCACACCTGAGATCCCCCGCCCCGGCCTTGCAAGTCCAGATATTCCATCACCAGATAGGCGGAGTTTCCGGCTGTTCCCCAACAAATGGGTTTAGGAACGCGAATCGTGTGCGTCTCCCACATTTCCTTGACACCCACAGCCTCAGCAGCAAACATCTCTAAGGCTGAAGCCTGGTTGAGTTTAATAAAAAAGGTGCGGTTCCCGTCGGATAGGGTACTACTTTGATTGATGCAGCCACCACCAACAGAGCGGTTTTGAGAGATGTTAAAGGGTTCTCCGGTGGCTTGGCTAATCTCGGCGGCAATTTGCTCCCACATTGGCATTCCGGGTTTGGCGTTCCAGGGTGATAGTCCAGCTTCAGCCTAGGATATTCACGGGCTAACTTGCAAACCCAAATAGGTCAATACCAGTTCACTGTCGCTGGGATTGGCGATTTCATGGACTTCACCCACATCCACGGCGATACAGGTTCCCGGTTCGAGGGGATAGACTTGTCCGTCAATGGTGATGGTTCGTGACGTACTCCCGACGCCGACCGCTAAGCGGTACGGCGCGGGCTTCTCCTCCCGTTACGGGATTCGCGTTTTATAGTGAGGCGAACGCCCAACCCCACTTTTTTGATGAGTACCCCAGAATTAACGTCCCGTGGCATAGACGCACCGCAATGCGGGCATTCATGCCAGCGGTCAGACAACTCCTTGGGAACTCGGTTGAGGCAAATTGCACAATGTTGGGACGTGCCAGCGGG
>SIHH01000033.1:0-6534 GCA_004299065.1 Phormidium sp. SL48-SHIP
GGCTTCTTCAGCAGACTCAACACCATCGCATCCACTACCAAAGGACGAAACTCCTCCATCACATCCAACGCCAAAGAGGGACGACCGTAGCGTTCCGTGTGCAGATACCCTAAATAGGGGTCAAAGCCGACAATGTTCAAAGCACTCTGAACATCATGGCGCAACAGGGCATAGCCCAAACTCAGTAAGGAGTTCACCGGATCTTTCGGCGGACGGCGGTTACGATGGGTAAATTCAAAGGGTGTTCCTTGCAAGAGTTGGTTGAACACCCCAAAATAGGCCGCACTGCCGGCCCCCTCATAGCCTCGTAACTGGTCAATGGTGGGCGTTTTAGGTAACGCGGCGATCGCCCCCTCCAACTGAGAAATCGCCCCCGTCACATCCAATCTATCGCTATCCCGCTGCTTCCGTTGCAACAAACTGCGATAGTTCTTCAACTTCCCGCGCACAAACCCCCGCACCGCCATCAGGGCGGTTTCCGTGTCTCCCGCCGCCGTCCACTGTCCCCGACGGACAAAGATATTGCGCGTCACCTCGGGTTCCAACCGTCCCCGATATTTGCCATAGCGCGTCAGAAAACTCAAGGGGATATTGCGTTCGAGTAACACATCCACCACCGAGGGGGACACCGTGGCCCGTCCCAACACCACCACACCCTGCAACTTCAATAGGGGAATATCCGCCAGTCGTTCCCCCTGATGCTTAATCTGCAAGCGTTCATCCAACTTGCCCAAAAAGGCATCTTCTTGAACCACATACATCGTACCCATGACCGGTTCTCCTTATATATATGTACGAATTAGACTTCTCGATAGCGAGCCATCTTCGTCGCCGCCTGGGGGAGACAGCGATCGAACAAACTACAGCCACGACACCGTTTCTCATAGACGGCTGGGGGACTGTCCCCCGTGGTGAGGAGTTCTCGCACCGCCTCCAGGGTGGCGATCGCCGTCTCCCGTAACTGCGGTGACAACTCCACTTCCCGCCGCCGCCGAGACTGCAAGGAATACACATACCCCTTGCGCACTGGGGTTCGGGTCATCTCCTCCAAACACAACCCTTGCGCACAGACTTGTAAATCATCGTTTTCCCAAGGATTCTGCTTCCCCCGCTTGTACTCCACGGGATACAACTCCCCCTTCTCGGACTCCACTAAATCCGCTTTTCCTACTAAGCCGTAGCGTTGGGAACTCAACCAAATTCCACGCACCTGCCAGGCTTCTTCACGAAATCCCTCGCCAACGGTATGGATTCGTTGATGTCCGGTGGTTCCTTCCACGGTATAAACATTGTCCACAAACTCCCCGGCGCAAAACATACGCCAACAGCGATGGGGACAATAGGCATAGTGATTCAACGCCGCAATGGGAATTTCTAACATCATGACCTCCGAGGTGAACGAGCCAGCGCCATCCCCATTCCCATGGTTGTTTTGCGACCAATTCCACAGTAAAGGGCATACTGACTCAGGGTATTTAAAGCTTTAATGGTGGCAGGTTCTACATCACCCAAAATTCGGAAATCAATGCGACCCACCGCCCCAATAAATTTGCTGGATTTCCCCTTTTTACGAAACTCAAAGTCCAAAATATCGGTGCGAATATCGAAGTAGCAGGGAAAAATGTTGTCTGTGGCAAATCCTGGCAACTCAATGCCACTATACCGTTTCCAGGAGTTATGTAAACTGCGAAATACTGACTCGGGAGTCGGTAAGGCTGTGTCATATTTCTGCTGCCGAAACGCTACAGGCGTTGCCAATTGAAAATTTAGCCGCCGATTGGAATCAGATGCCGTTTCATAGAGTTCTTGATAAGAACAGGCATTGGCCCAAGGTTGAGTGGATTGGGGAGTTCCTAGGATACTGGTAATGTGCAAATTCGCCGCTCCCAAATGCCAGGGTTGGCGAGGATTGAGATTGAGCCATAATTGACTCAATCGTCCAAAAACCTGCTCATCGAGGAGGGAAACACGCCACCAGCAGGGAGTTTGTGCTGGAATGGGACGCTGATATTGTGCTTTGAGAATGTCTGGTATCTGAGGGGGAACGTCACGACGACTGGGAGGGAGTTTTTGCAGGGGAGAACTGGTAAATGCTTTGGTTGTTTTTTGTTCATGGAGATGAGTTGCTAATTCTGGATCAACGGCGTTTACGGCTGTGATAAATAGGGCATTGAGATGTCGTCCGGTGGCGTAGTCGGGGGGGATTAGGGTTTCAGGAACAAAGTTGAAGACAAGACTATAAGGCATGGGTTAAATACACCAAAATTCTTCGTTATCAGGACATTTTAGGGCAAATCCTGCTGAGGCGATCGCTAAAATACCATCTAAGCTAGGGAAAAAGCAATAGGTTGCGGTGTCTCCCCAAGCATCTTGAACGGTGATGGGATAGGAGGTCAATCCCTGTTTTTGCAGTTTACAAATTGCCCAACGATTGCGACGATTTTCTTTGACAATTACCCCTGGCATTAAGGGGGGAGTCAGTTGAGATAATAGGGCAGTCGGACGGACATCGTCCCCAATCCTGCGAGTAATTTCGCAGTTAGGAAAAGCCGAGAGTTTTGCAAGTTGTGTATTACTAAACTCTTCTAAATTATCGACCTGCAACCTAAAACTGAGTTGATAGGTTTGGCAGGCGCGTTTTGTGAGTACGATGCGATCGCCCTCACTGGCAAACTCATAAAATCGCAACAAATGCAAGGGATCTAACTGGGTTTCTCCACAACTATCTAAGAGAAATCCTTGGGGGTCTTCAATGGTCACATTCGGGAAAAGACTATCTCGAAATCGAAAGAGTGGCGCGTAGCTTGTCTTCAGCAGAATGGCATGGTTTTTGAGTTTTTTTAGATGTTCAACAGACCTCAAAATCATCGATTCTAGGGCATCTAATGACTGATTGCCCTGTTGGACATTTTCCCAATCTTCTGAATAATAGGTTTTGAGAAAGTTATTGACTAAATTACGCCCTCCTTTAATGTATTTCCAATCTTTGGCAAGTTTGCCAATATCTGTTTTGGCGATATTTTCTGCTCCTTGCAAGATTTTCATCCGCTGACGATAGTACTGCCAATCCCGGTTTCCACCGAGCACTCGTTGTAAGGTTTCATACAAAACTAAAATGAGATTTGCACCGGATGTTTTGTCTAAACTGGTTTCGAGTTCCAAGAGAGGACGAGCAAGTTCTAAAAACGCCTCAGAACGCCAGTATATATCGAGAAATGGTCGCTGTAAACAGTCCAACTGTTCGAGGGTTTCTGCAAGCTGTTGTCGTCCAGTAATACTGTTTGACTCATTCAATCCGTCCTGCCAAGCCGCTTCGGGTAAATAGGCGATCGCCTCCGAGGGAATCTCAGTTTTAGGTTTTCCCAAAACCCGTCCTACTCGACCCAGTCGTTGCCAAAAAGAAAAGCGATCGCGTGCCGAAAAAATGAGCCAATCGAGGTTTTGGCGATCGCCCTCAATCTCCCGTTCAAAATTAAAGCCCACATCCACGGTACTGGTGGCTAAAATGACCAGTTTTTGAGCCTCATCATGGCGCTTATCTTTAGGCGTATTTCCCGTGATTTTTCCACAATCCTCCTGATACCCTCGCGCCTTTAATCCGTCATGAATGCGGTTTAGGGTATCCTTAGAATCTAAAATGACCGCACCCTGTTGCTGAGGAAAGTGTTGACGGCGATCGCACACCTGTTGAACCACCGTTTGAATCATCTCATCTTTCTCTAAATAGGCACGAAGTTGCAAGGCCACAGCCGTTTGAGATGGAATCAATGACCCTCCTTTTTCCTGACCATCAACCCGGTAAACCCGAACTCCTGACTGTTGTAGAACCTTCAATGCTTCATCACAAGCGGGTTCCGGTGTTGCTGTCAACAACACCACTTTGCGATTATTTTGAAAGTAGCCAAACACCTGAGACACCACCAAGTAAAACAACAAACTTACCAACTGTTTGGCATCATACAGATGAAACTCATCAAAAATGACCGTCGCAAAACTGCCATAAAAAACACTGGCAAGATTACCGCGATCGAGGGGATTATACTGAAAAAACGCCGCGTAATAGAAAATATCAGGATTTGTCACCAACAGTAGTGGACGACCTCCACCACATTCAGGAAACAAAATCGAGGGTTCCCGCAACACATTGTAGAGTTTTTCCCCCGACCGTTTGCCCACACGGTCATCCCGCCAACGGCGAATTTGTTGGGCTGAAGCTGCTTTCACCACATGGGGTAATCCCGCCGCCGCCACAAAGGCCTCAGCCGCCGCCGTTTGCTGGTCAATTAGGGCATTAGTGGGGGCAATATAGACCACATTTCCTTGGGGATTTTCACAAATGACACTGAAGCTGGCCTTCGTTTTCCCAGTTCCAGTGGGGGCTAAATCCAGCAATAGATCATGAGTTTTAGCCGCCTCATATAGATCCTGTTGATGCTGTAACACCTTGCCCTCAAATGCCTGTTTCAAGGCTTCAGAAAATCCAGCATCGGTTCCCACGGCAATTTGGGCGGGTTCAAGAGTGACATTAAGGGGTTTCATCAGAATTTCCTCCACAAAAGGCTACATCCGCCGGACAAATCCAGTCCCCCACCTGCCAAGCTGGACCGTGAAATTGCAAATGTTTGAGTAGGGGGGCCGGCGGAATGGACATGACATCAAACCGCACTAGGTCGATAGATGGGGGCAAATCCGCTGCATTGAGATAGGTGTTACTTGAATAAATGCCCCTGGGAAGCACTTGGACGGGTAACGGTTCACGGATGTCGAGGCGAACTTTACTCATAAACTTGCCCACCCGGATATATTCGGGTAACTCAACTTCGCCAAACACCAAGGTTTGAAAGCGATTTCCCCGTTCCAACATCCGCAATCGTCCCGTTTGGGGAAAATTACTGGGACGATAGGTGTTGGGTTTCTTCCCCGTCCGCTTCAGGGGGAGGTCTTCTCGGGCCGTGGCAACTCGGTTGTTAGTCATGGCATACCAGTAGGAGTCTGAGAGGGCGTTAAACCGTTCAAACCGGAAGCTGGGGCGATTGTCCAGGGGCCAAGCGGGTAGGATGTACTGGTGTCCGTTGAGGGGGGTTAAATCCTCCATATAGCGAGGTTTACCGGTCGCTTTGCCTTGTAGGCGATAGGGCGATCGCGCCCAACCGAGGGCGTAGGCGAGGGCATAATTGCCGATCACCCCTTCGGTGTAGTAGGTGTCCGACAGTTCCCGCGAGGCAAAAAAGATGGGTTCGGCACACCAGAGTTCCACTAGACGGGCCTGGGAAAAGGGGGAAACCTGGGGTGGAGGATTGGCTAAACTATTGGCTAAACTGTTTTCAACTTGGGTCATGATGGCAGTCTCCTGTTGTCTCCTTTTACGATTTGGCCTTGCGTCCTTTATTGCTGTCAGCTTTGGCTTTAACTTTGACCTGACGATAGGGTTCGTAGGACTCATCCAGGCGTTTGAGGAAGTTAGCCTGTTCCTCTAAGGACCAATGGCGATCGATATCCTCAATTAAGTCATTGAGTTCTTCAGAGGAGAGTTTCATGGAAATACCGCGTTTCTGAGTCCAAGTGTCAAGAATCGTCTGAGTTGCCTGAGTTAAAATCTTGCCATCCAAGGGATGTTCTAGGGGGGTCTTGCCTTGGCTGAGATGGTCATATACCCCTTGCACAAGTTCTAAGGAACTCGGGAGTTCTGCCATACCGCCAAAGACCCCTAAAATCTGGTTGTCCATCCGTCCTACGCGGCTCGAAACTGCCCCGTAACGAGTGGTCAGTAACAAGTTGCCGAGGGCATAGCGCAACTCATCGGCGGTAACATCTTTGAGCGTTACAATGTCAAGAAAATGGGTTCCTGGCTTGATGTATTCACTGGTGTTGAGAGCGGTGGATGCTTTCCCCTGTTCGTCGCGCATCGTGCCGTTTTCAAAAATGGCGTTAATAGTGCGATCGCCCACTAAATCAGTCGCCGGCAAAACCGTAAAGGCATCCTCAGTCCAAACTCGACTTTTTTGCGCCCCTTCACCGCCAGCGGCAAAGCCATAAAGGAAACAATCGATGCACAATTCACAAGGGGCATTGGTATTCAGAGAACAAATTGTGCCTGCTTTGGGAGCCGTTTTCAGTAACTCATGATTGCGCAAGAATTCCCGTCCCCGCCGCCGTTCCGGGGCAATCTGTTTACGCTTGGTCATCAACAAGCGCGGAATAGAAGTGGTATCTTCCAAACCTGCTTGAACATACTCACTACACATCGGTTCCCCAGTGCCTTCGGTGCGAAAAATGGTCTCGGATTTAGTGGTTCGCAACACTACAACGCCAATGGTGCGTCCTTTGGGGAAGTTTTCGTACTCTTGAGCGAGAAAGGGAGTCAAACGTTCGATAGACATGATTAAGTCTCCAAATTGTGGATAATTGAATGATTCTTAGCTTCTTGTGCCATGGCTCTGCCGTGGCACAGTTTAGGGCGGCTCTGCCGCCAGTTCACGGGAAGGAGGCAGAGCCTCCGGGAGAGCATTACTTGGCTGGAGCCAAGTAACGAGG
>SIHH01000033.1:6634-11531 GCA_004299065.1 Phormidium sp. SL48-SHIP
GGAAGGAGGCAGAGCCTCCGGGAGAGCATTACTTGGCTGGAGCCAAGTAACGAGGTTAATCCCCTTATGTATCTGAATCTTCAGGCTTATCAGACTCTTCAGATTTACGACTAGCCTTAATTTTTTGATCAGCGTCTTCCCAAAAAAAGAGATACGCCGCTTCCAAGGTTTTACCATCAGTCAGCAATCGTTCAGGACGCCGGTGATAAATCTCTTCAAACATCTCTTCTAAGACCCCATAAAACTCTTTGAGTTGCTCATATTTGGTTTCTCCGACTTTATAGTCTCGAATCCGATCAAGACGATTAAAGTATTGCTGAACTAAGGCAGCAAACATTGTATCCCAGTCCATGTGTGACTTTTTGGATCGAACCGCTTGAATAAACCGAGAAAAGGGTTCAGTTTTGGCGGTTCGCCGATAGGAGCTACCGTGCAAATTTGCTGATCGGGCCAAATAAGCGGCTCGCTTCAGATAGTCAGAAATCTGTTGATGTTCTTCCGACATAAAACTCTCCAGTAGGTGATGCAAAGGGTTGCGAATGTCTTTCCAAATTCGCTCTAAATTAGGATTTTCTTGTTCCCGTAAAATCCAGCGCAAGAGGACATAATAGAGCGTCAGGGGTCGAACTGTGGCTCGGGCAAGCTGATAGAAACAATCGTCTTTTTTGCGTAACCCCGAGACGGCGATCGCCAAATCCCCTAAACAGCGCAATCGCAACAAAACAGTGTCAGCCGTTAGGCGTTGATGGTTCTCTGTTTTCAACAACTGTCCCCGGCGGTAATACTGCCCATCTCCCAACAGAGGACGCAGAGATGAAGGAATCCCATCGACGCTGGCAAAATAGTCCCAACTAGGTTTAAGTTCTAAGTTGGAACTGACCACAAGGGGAAACCCCATATCCAGCGCCAAACTCATTTCTAACCCTAAGCGTAAGGATTTCAAGAGGGCCAACGAGGAATTGACCTCTCCCCAAAGAATGGGAATCGTCACCGTTCCATGGACAAACTGGGGACGTTTGGGGAACGCGAATCCCACCACTTTATTGGCTTTGAACACGACGGAATGATCCCGATACAGTTGCAGTTCATCGACTGTAACCGTTCCATCTTCATGGGTTTCTGCAATCCGTTGCAGACACTTGCGCCAAATCCGCCGCAGTTCCAAACTCGACCCTGGGGGGAGGGCAAAATGTAAATAGAGGGGATCCTGTTTCACCGTTTTGGGAAAATTCGACCCCACCGCCATCAGTTGATAACTCAAAGCTGAGAGGGCATCCCCCCGCCGTTTCGGGTCGCCACTCATCCCGCCGGGGAGACGATTGGAAAAGGATTGAACCTTAGTCCCAGGGGGCATTTGCGGCGATTTGAGTTCGCCAATTTCACCCGTCATACTACCCAAAGAACAGCGTTGACGGGGGTTGGCTTGGATGTAAGCGTTCAGTTGCTTAAAGCCGCTGAATGGCTGAATTTGGGGTAGGTTTAGCAGTTCTCTGACCGCTTGGATGAGGTCGTCGGAGACGGTTTCTTGCCCTTGGCTGCAACGCCCTTGAAAAGAGTCCTCAATGGCACTGTAAATGGCTTCTAATCCCCCCTTCACGGCTTTAGCAGCAAATAAACAGCGGCCATATTGGGCGTTAAAGGGTTCGAGGGCTTGACGCTGTTCCGGTGAGAGTCCCACGGTTTCGGCGATGCTGTCCCAGGCTAACTGGGGAGACACACCGGCTTGGCGATAACTGAGATAGGCGCATTTCAAGGCTTCGGATTGGGCAAATTCCTCAGCGTTGGAGACAGGCTGTAATCCTAAGTTGGCGGCGGCGCGGACAGCGTCAGAATCCCGACCATGTTTCTTGATATCTTGGGCCACTTTCTCGGCTTTGTAGCCTTTGGCTTTTTTCACCAAGAGGGCAGCGATTTGTTCGATGGCTTCGTCTGGGTTTTGTTGGACGGCTTGGTCATCGATTTTGATGCCATCTTTGCTGGGTTTGACCAGTTGGGCGACGTTCGCGCCAAAGACGGCATCGATTTGACGTTGCCATTGGCGGGCAATGGCGGGGGCCAGATCCTCCTCGGGGAAGGTTTCCCCTAAAAACAGTTGACCATCGGGGTTAATGGTGAGGGGGATGAGGTTGCTAGCCACCAGGACTTGTTCACAGGCCCCCAGTAATAGGGCGGTGAAGTAGCCGCGATCTTCGGTCAATCTGACTTGGAACAGGCGATAGGGCCGTTGCAGGGCGACGGTTAATTCGGTTTCAACTTTGCGAATCCGTTTTGCTTCCTCAATGCCCAAGTCAAATAAGTCTCCCGCGACCAAGAGGGCGGCCTGGCGGTTGATGTCCGGGTCTTCGGGTAGAAACCGCATTCCATCGCTGACGTTATGGCCCGAATGCCGTTCAATCAGACGACGCACAAGTTCTAAGTCGTCGTCGCTGCCGATAAACTCAGCGACACAGGCGCGATGGAGTTGTGCCTCAAGGAAGGGGCGATCGCGGGCCAAGGTTTTGACGTTGCGCCCCTGGTCATCGAGTTTGTTGAGGTCGTGAACGGCGGTGGCGGCCAGGATGTGCGATCGCCTCTCCTCGGTCCACTCCGCCAGGCCACTCACCGTTAGGACAAACTGACAGGCGGAATCGAGATGTTCGGCCAAACTCCGCCGGGCGCGAGTGCCATATTGGGCGTGTTGGCCGTGGTTTTCATAGAGTCGGGGGCGGATTTCGCTGAAATATCGCTCTTCCAGGTTGGGCGATCGCCCCTCAATCTCGTCACATAAACGTAGCATCCATTTAGGTCTCCCTAGATTGAAAGTTTCAGTACAACTGCTTAGTACTCCTTGGTTTGTAACTGTACTTGATTTATAATGGCATATACAACCCCGACTGTCAAGAGTACACGTATAAATTAGTGAATGTCACGGAAAAAAGAGACCATTACACTGTCAATTCCCCCAGGAACCAAGGCCAAATTGGAGGCGATCGCCCGTCGGTTGGGCATTATGTGGGGCAAATCCCCCAGTATCTCCGGCCTCATCGTCGCTATTGCCGAAGAAGACTATGAACTCGGCGAAAAATTTACACTGACACCGGAGCAAATCAAGGTGCTAGATCATGCCACCCAACTCCTAACTGACACCGGATTCATCGCCCAAGCCGAAACTCTACTACAACTGATACTCGATCGCGGCAACCTGGATTCCCCCACCCGTCAGGCATTCATGAAAAAACTCAGCACCACGGGACAGGCCTGGCGCACTCTTGTCGAAGACTATCGCCAAAAACGTCAACCGTTTCGGGTTCTCTATCGCAATGCCCAGGGAGAAGAGTACACCTACACTGCCCGTTACGTCCAGTTCGACTTCCACGAGAAACGCTACTACCTACAAATTTGGTGTGATGAGACGGAAGATGTGCGAGATAGCGACTTTCCCGAACTGAATCACAACCGCTGTTTACGGCGCGATCGCATCCAATCTATTATCCCCACCAATGTTCCCTGGCGTGAAGAGGGGTTGGACACTATCAAAGTACACTTACACTTTTATCGTGGCTTAGCAAAAGCCTATGAAGGCCGTGAGGTTGACATTGAGGATGAGATGGTTGATGACGTTCGCCGGGTGGTGCGTGAGGTGGCTAATCCCTTCTGGTTGCTGCGAGAGATTCGCCGCTATGGCCCAGACTGTGACATCATTTCACCGCCTCGCTTGCGGGAGTTGCTGGCCCAGGAACATTATCAGATGTGGCAACGCTACTCCAATCCTCCCCCATCCTAAGGGTCAACCACGGGGCTAGTAGCCGCCATCAAGTGCGGCTACCATAAAACTCCCTGCCCGAGAAAACCGCTTCAGCAGAGGAAGGTCTAGGCGGATCGTCAGTTGAGCCTCCTCAAGGAAAGTATCTATAAATTTCCTTTCTATGAAGGATTCTAATGAAAAGAACGACACCTTCACCCACTTTGATGCCCATGCGATAGCTGCCAACTCTAATTCGATAATAGTTAGATTCACCTCGAAGTTTTTTGAGTTGGCTTACCTGATTTAAATTTTCAGATTCCTGAATTTCTTCAATCACTTTTTGGATTCTTGACAAAACTTTGCTGTCTTTTATTTTGACAAGGTCTTTTTTGAAGCTTCTTCTGAATTCAACTTGCATTGTTGTTTTTCAGAATTTCAAAAATCTCCTCCTGGCTGACAATTTCTGTGTTTTCGCCTTCTTTAATTGCATTTATCATGCCAATTTCTTCAAGAACATCGCTTAATAGCTCAGAAAAAATGTCTTTCTCTTCTTGAAGTAACTCAAATATTGCTGTTTTGAGCAATTCTTTCAGTTTTGTTTCATCTAGAGTAACTTCAGTCATGGGGTTGAGGCATCTAAAATAGTTAGGTCTATTATATCGCTCTCTCTTACGGCAGACAATTTGAAGCCACGGGGCTAGTAGCCACCACCACCGCCACCACCGCCACCACCACCGCCGCCAAAGCCGCCGCAGCTACCACCACCTCCTCCGCCACCGCCACCAAAGCCACCGCCAGAGAAACCTGCCGCCGCAGCGGAAGAAGATCCATAACGTAAGGGTTTCTCTTCAGACTTCGTGCAATCACAGGCGTGGCAAGCGGCGGTCTTACGCACAGTTCCCTCACGGCTTCTAGTGGGTTCTTCAAGAACTTTGTACCTATAAGTCATGGTAAACTCTTCGCAATTCGGACATTCCTCAAAGTAATTTCCATCTAGGAGATAGCTGCGCAAATGAAAACGTGATGGTTCTGGCGTGCAACAAGGACAGGTCCAACCTTTAAATCTAGTACTTTTGAGATTAGCGGCAATGCTTTGGCTGCGGCTTAAATGTGGCTTAAGTTTTGTTTCGTTCACCTGCATCATGGGCCTCTGACAATTGGCACAAAGGGGGG
>SIHH01000033.1:11631-22172 GCA_004299065.1 Phormidium sp. SL48-SHIP
AGTTTTGTTTCGTTCACCTGCATCATGGGCCTCTGACAATTGGCACAAAGGGGGGTCAATTTTTTATGTATCCAGTCTTTGAGCTGAGCGCCAATGATCAAAGCACCGCAGAAAGATGCTATTAGTGATAGCAGTCCACCCCCAAGCTGACTGTGCCCTGTAAAGAACAACGCACTCCCTAGGAGCAATGACAAATACAATGACAAACATAAGATAACAATCCCGATCCCCTTCAAAAAAACCTGGCCATTACGGGAATCGTTAGGTTTAAACCCCCTGGAGAGGTAATAAGACTGTAATCTCGGAGAAACGGCCCATTGACTGATAACAAACACTCCTAATATCACCATCGCAGCTACCCAAAGCCGGCCCGATGGATCGAAGAGTAGGGTCAAAGTGAAAACGGCCAGGCAAAGGAAAAAGCTAAGAATATGGAGTAACGTCACGGCCGTCTTGGAGAGTCCATGACATTTGGGATCTAGAACACGCGATCGCCCCATGGGGAGGAACTTCGGGGGATGCTCTAGAATCCGGCGAGTCCTTTTATAGATGCAAACAGGTGTTGCACACAAAGTAATCACGGAGATGACATATAAAGATAAGGGCGAGTAAACTAGCTCACGGACAGAAATCCCTGATCTAGCGCCGCCGATAACCCCCGCAGGGGAAGCGAAAACATCTCCAGATAGGGCCATGATGATGGCTTCTACCCCTGCCAAGGTTCCCGCATCAAAATCATTGTTGCGAAACTTCGGTAATATCTCCTGGTCGAGAATGTCTCCCACTTGAGCATCAGGGAGAATTTCCTCAATGCCATATCCTGTATCAATTTCCACGCGGCGATCGCCCACAGAATTGAGAAACAACACCCCATTATCTAACTCAGCTTTCCCAACGCCCCAATAATTCAACAAGCGGGTGGCAAAGGCTTTCGGAGTCGGTTGTGAGTTCGTATTGGCAACCGTCACCACTGCAATTTCCGCTCCGTTCTCCGCTTCCAACGCCGAAATCATCTGATTCAACTGTCGTTCTGTATCCTCACTGAGGATATCCGCCATATCGCTAACCCAAGTCCCATGAAGTTCCTGAGGATTTGGCACATCTCGGACGGTTAAGCTATAACTTAGAGTTGGAACGAGGACGATGGATAGACAACAGAGGACAACCCAAACGACTCTTCGCCCCCATCGTTTTATCGCTCTACTCATGAGCCAATGGGGTTGAAATTGGAGTTTCATGACTCCCTCCTTGCGTCCGTCAATGAGTTAAATGGCTATCTCGCCCCAGTTGACCAATTCCAACGGAAAACAGTCGGCAGTGAATCGAGTGGTGACCCCATTGACTGACCTGTTTTTCATATTGTTTTGGTTGTCACCGAGAGCAAAATTTGCGTATTAACCCGTACCCAGGGTGACATAAAATCTGTCAAAATCGAGTGAATTTTAATATTTCTTAGGATTTAGAACGGATTGATGCCTCTAAGCCAAGATTATATTTGTTTCAGTAATTATTTTTATAGAACTATGCAACTTTAAATTAGCTAATTTTCACTCAGAGAATCAAGATATTCTACAACCTGGGATACATATAATGGGTAATATCTAATATTTTTGTGAATTAAAGACAATCTCCAGATTTATATCGAGATTAAACAGTCTTCGCCTGCGCAAGCCTTTTCTTGAGTTCCATCCCAGAGATGCCTTTCCCCGTTTGTTGGTAACATGAGTTCGGGTTAACCCGAACTCACGTTATCCAGCCATCCCGACTTACTCCCCCTCCGCCAACGCCTGCTTCAACCGCTGCACAATCGTCTCAGCAATCGGTGCAAACACCGTCTCCTTCTCCTGAGTTTGCGCCTCCGTCTCCCCAGGCGTAACCTGCGTCTCAAACTCCAAACGAGACGTCGCACTGGGAATCAAGCGAATCCGGCCCAACTCACCCAACTGCTGATGATTAAAGCAGTAGGCATACACCCCGTCCTCCTCCTCCGTGGCCATCGTCACCGCCTCTGGCAGACGAATTGGCAGAGAGTTCGTCGACTTGGCCCCCGAGGTTTCAATCTTGCCATCCTCGCGCACCCACATCACCTGAACCGTTCCCGCGCCTACCATCACCACAACCGCCTCCGACTCAGGATTATACGACTCCACCAAGCCATTCACCTCCGCCTGAGTTTCCGGCGTCGCCATCCAGAGAACCGTGTCGGTGTTGCCTTGGGAAATATAGTAAATAATCGTCTCTAAATCCTTCTGATCATAGAGAATGGCCCCACGATCGCCTCGAACTCGCGAGCGCGCGATCGCCTCGGACACCGCCGCCGGGAGCAACACCGCCGCCACCTGCTCGCGCATACTATCATCCCACTTGAGGGGGTCTTGGAACCGTTCCTTCCACTCATCCGGAACCCGCTCAATCATGCGATTGTAAATAGACGGGGTCACATCAACAGCAGCAGGATAAGAGGATTCAGCAGCCATAACACAGGAGGGCGAACACAACCCATTCATGATACCCCTGCCCCGGCCGACCTTCAAACCGACTCATTGGCATCCGGGAACCGTGGCGACTCTTGCACCTTGCCTCCCTTAGGAAACCGGCCACGCTTACGAGGCTTCCCTTGAGCCTTTTCCTGATTCTCAGGAGCGACTAGCTCCTCCGTTGCGCCACGGCTGGGTTGGCCATTGGGTTGGCCATTGGGTTGGCCATTGGCTCGTTCGCGCACTGACACCGGAATCGCCACCTCTTCGACTTCCGCCAATTTCTCAACCTTCAAGGCTGTACTATGATTCGACCCCGAGAGACGTTTCAATAACTTCGGCTTCGGTGCGTGTAATAAATAGATAATCGCATCCCCTTTCTGCCAAGCATCCGCCGCCGACATCACCTGAAGTTTGCCATCTCGTTCCCGCAACAGCGGCACCAACTCCCCAGAGCGAATCAAGGCCTGTAAATGAGCCTTCTGGAACGCAAAACCATGATCTTGCAAGAGCGTTTCCCCCAGCTTCACTTCCCCATCATCGAGGTACTTGTTCCACATCTTTAAGGGGAAATCCGGGGCGATCGCCTGACGGATTTTCGCCTTATTCGTCGGCGTTCCCGTTTTCTCACGGGGTAACAAGGCCAAGGTTCGCGGGGGTTCAAACTCCTCCATCGCTCGCTGGGCCAGAACCGTGTTCACCTCCCCATTACTGGTCATCGTGAGGAAGGTTCCCATCGACTCTAACCCCGCCTCTTCGAGAACCTCCGTATCTAAAGCACTACTGAGAAAGACCTTCACCCCCTGATCTTCTGCCAAACGACAGGATTCGGCATTGGTATCAATCATCACCACCGCCTCACCCCGTTCTTGGAACAAGCGAGCAATCAAGCGACTGAGGGGATTAGATCCGACAATCAACACCCCCGTGGCCGTGGTGGCTTCAAGTCCCAAGATTCCCACCAACCAGCGAGCCGTCAGACCCTGTAACATCACCGTGACAATGATGGTTAGGAACACCAACGCCTTAATGGCATCCCCCCCGTTAATCCCCCGTTCCGTCAACAAAATCGAGAACAGAGAGGCCACGGAGGCGGAGATAATCCCCTTAGGTGCAATCCAACTGACGAAGAGCTTTTGTCGCCAATTCAGGGGGCTATTCGCGGTACAAATCCAGACATTGATAGGACGCACCACCAACATCAAGGCGGCGACGGTGGCTAAACTGCCCCAGCCTAGGGCAAAAATACTAGGAATCGAGAGATCCGCTGCCAGGAGGACGAACAACACGGACACCGCCAACACCGTCAGTTGGCTCTTAAAGCGCCGTAACAGCCGCTCTTCGGGCAAGGACGAGGCCCGCATCACCAACCCGGCCACCACCATGGTCATTAAGCCAGATTCTTCGACGAGGAACTGGGAGAAACTGTAGAGGACCCAGACACCGGCTAAGACGACAAGATTTTTGATTTCTTCCGAGAGAAAATTGGCTCGGGTGATAAAGTAGCCCAATAACCAGCCGCCGAGGCCACCGACGGCTAATCCTAAGCCTAGGCGGAGGAATAGGCCCACCGCAACGCCAAGGGGGTCAGCATCGCCGTTGAGGACGACATCGAGGACTAAGACGGCCAGAATGGCTCCCACTGGGTCGATGAGGACTCCTTCTCCTTCGAGGAGGGTGGCCACTTGGCGATCGACCTGAACTTGTTTGAGGAGGGGGGCGACGACTGTTGGCCCGGTGACCACCACCAGGGCGGAATAGAGAAAAGCGATGGGCCAGGGAAATTCGGCTAGGGCATGGGCCGCTAAGCCGCCGCCGATAAAGGCGATCAGGGTTCCGACACTGACAAGGTTGCGTAGACTCCCTGAGACACGACCGAGATCTCGCAGTTCTAGGCTTAAGCCTCCTTCAAAGAGGATGATGGCAACGGCGAGGGAGACGATGACTTCTAAGCCGCCTCCGAGTAAGGCCGGATGCAACCAATCTAAGCCACTTGGCCCTAGGAGAATGCCGACGAGTAGTAGAAAGACAATCCCTGGAACCTTAAAATACTCCGCTAGGACCTGTGAGCCGATGCCAGCGGCCACGGTTAGGGCAATTAGAACTGTAATCTCGAAAGAAGCGTCCATAAACTGGGGGGGTCAGCGACCATCCTTTTGAGAGGATTGACGGTTGATGTGTTGATTGGCAGTTGACAAGTCAGTTAACGAGTCAGGTTACGAGTCAGTTGCCCACGAGTGTGGGAACGATGGCTGGGTTTGGGGCCAGGGAAAGCCGGCGATCGCCATGTTAAGCCATCGCCTCAAAATTTAAATGGATTACCTGTTAAGTTAAACGTTTTTAGGCAAAAGCGGTATGGGTCCAGAGGTAGGACTCTATCCCGACTCAAGTTCACAGAGCATAGCACACCGCTTCTATCTAATCGCTCAATGATAGAGCCAATCAGACTTGAGCGGTTGTGAGATATTAGTCAGTTAAGGCGATCGCCCCTTGGAATCCCACCTCATTTGAATTTTTAATCAGTCGCGATTCAGGCTTAGGTGAGCTGCTGAATCCCTAGAAGCGATCGACGCTGGAGGTGAAAATGGGTTCGAGGCGCATGGCCAAGATCGCGGAGGGACGAATCACCATATATTCCCCCTGAATGTTTTTGAGGGGGACGTTGATAAAGTCGTCGGATTTCGATTTGGGCTTGACTTCGCTCCCATACCACTTCTGAAAGTCCTCAATGGAGGGGAAGCGCACTTCTTCTTTCTGGCCACCGCTGATAAAGAGGTGAACGGCGTACTCACTGGGTTTTGGCATCGTGATTTCAATCCTAGACCGCTTAAGGCTATCTTTCTCAGGATACCAAAGCAAACCGCTGTAGCATCGAGTCGAGGAGATTGGGAAGCCGATCGGCGATCGCCTCGGGGTTGGGAAACTCAATCTCTTGATAACTGGGTAAATCGAAGGGAAACACCCCAGATCCCTCATGTTGCCGCACTTTCGCCAGAAGAATCTGCTCGACACGCTTGGCTTGCAAGGCGTAGCCGAGTTCGACACAAACGTTGGCACTCGGTAACAGTTGCGGGGTTTCGCCGCTGCTGACGGCTAGGGGAGTGACGTCGGCGATAAACAATAAACTTTTGCGAATTTGCCGCAGTTGATAGGTTCCCAGACGAGTCGCTCCCTCAGCGGGCCGCTTGCAGATATCTAGGCTCAACGGAAGCCGCGATCGCCGATTCACGTCAGCGATATACTCGTCTAAGACTTCGATCAGCCGCCGGCTGTGGTTGGCCTCGGAGACACTGAGGAAAATTTTAGGATCGAGATAGGCGCTGCCTTCTTGCTTTGTAAAATAGATTTCGTGGCTACTGAGGTCAATGTTGGCAATGAGATAGGAGCCACTCCCTTCGATATAGAATTCGATGGCTTCCCCCGCCAGGTAGCGATTAAACCACTCGGCTTGTTCAATCTCTTGCCGTTCTTCGAGGAAATCGGCCCGCAACCCAGCTTTTAACAAACTATTGCGGCTGAGGCGAATATCATGGGGACGTTTGCGTAACTCGGACAACGGTTCGTACTGTTCGATATACCAACCCCGTAATGCGATGATAGCCATGATGCGATCGCCCCCCTAAAACTTACAACAGCCCGTCATACAAATCGAGCGACCTTTGATTATATCGCAATCCCCCCACCCCCCAGCAAAAAATTTCTGTTCCAGTGTTCCCCCCTCTTGCCTCTTGCCTCTTGCCATCCCCTCTTGGGAGGGGTTAGGGGTGGGTTATGCCTCTTGCCTTCTGTTCCCTGTTCCCAGTTCCGGTGTTCCCTCAAAAAAAAGAGATTCGCCTCTTGACAAATCTCTTTATTCGTGCATCTAGGACGAAAGTGGGATTAACTGACTTGCATTTGACGATGACAGAGGCGGAGTAGAACCCAGGCTGAGGCGAGTTTGAGAACTTCAAGAACCCAATAGCCTTGCTGTATCGTCTCCATGAGGGGTGAGAAGCCAGTCAGAGGCTCTAGGGGCGTTAACGACATCCCTAGGGCGCTCATCTGGGGGGTAAAGAAATAGGTGTAGGCGATCGCAATTCCCAACAGTAGCGTTGATAAGATGATGGCTTTGCGGGTTTGGGAGCCAAAAAAGTGATCTTGGCGGTTGAGAACGAGTACGCCCGTCAAAGCCAAGCCCCCGAATAACAGTTCAAGATGATTGAACCGCTCAAAGGCGCTGTAGCCCATCGCGGGGAAATCCGGCTGACTCATCATGCCCAGGCTATACATTCCGGGCATCAACACAAAGTCTAACATCAGACTCCCGCCGAACCACAATGCCAAAATCAGGGTAATAATGGCTTGCCAAGAGGGAGTTTTGCGAATCCAGGCATTGAGTGCAGTCATGGCGTCTTCAGTGTTGTTTCCTATGTTCAGGATAACGAACTTCTGACGCCACAACTATGACAAATTATTGCAAGAAACTCACGAATCTTGACAGTCTCATGATGGGCTTATGACGGGTTTATAATTGTTTAGAAACACCCGGCTAATTATTAAGATTTATGACAAATTTAGGACAAATTTAGGACGAAGGCTCCGAGTTAACTAATTCGTTGACTAATTCCGTTTCGCTGCTGCCATCGGCCTCAACCCAGGCAATTTGGGTGACACGACGACGGCGGGCGCTGTCTCGCAGGCGCTCAGCCTCAACGGGGTGATCGAGACAGAGTTCAACGCGGATGAGATCCTCTTTTTGCCGTAACTGCCCGGCGAAGGCGAAGGCGGCGGCTTGAGCCTCGGGGGAACGAGGAACAACGAGCCAATCGCTAGAGGGGGTTTGCTCCGGGAGTTGGTCGCCGCTGAGAAGTAGATGATGCAGATCTTCGAGGTTGAAGGAGAAGCCAATCCCGGAGCAGGCGTGATGTTGGGGATGATAGAGTTCGAGGAGTTGGTCGTAGCGGCCGCCTTTCCCGAGTAGTTGGCGATCGCCGCGACTGTGGCCCACCACCTCAAACACAATCCCAGTGTAGTAATTAAAGGTTTCAATCAAGCTCAGATCCAGGACAATTTGCCCATAGAAGTCGGGCTGAGTCGCCTTAAGGATGCCGAGGAGGGCGCGTAGATTGTCCAGGGCTTGCTGGGCGTTTTCAGGGAGGTCAAAGGTTTGTAAGCGCTCTAGGACCTCCTCGGGAGTTCCCCGTAGATTAAAGAGGTTCAGGGCGCGATCGCGGTGTTCTGGGGAGAGATCGAGAGTTTCGAGAGTGACATAATCGAGATCGGCGATCGCGGCCCGAATTGCCGTGCGGCTGGGTTCTGGGAAGGGTTCGAGGAGCGATCGCGTCAGTTGGGCTTCTCCGAGGACCACTTGCACATCCTCAACCCCCAAGCGATCTAAACTATCGGCCAGCAACAGTAACACTTCCGCGTCGGCCAGCGGGCCACTGGCCCCAAGCAGTTCCACACCCGCTTGATAAAACTCCTGCTGACGGCCATAAGCATTGCCACCACTGCGGCGGAACACATTGGCATTGTAGTAGAGTCGTTGCGGGAAGCTAGAGTCCGAGAGACGACTGACCGCCGCCCGAGCAATGGAGGCGGTGAGTTCGGGCCGTAGCCCCAGGAGTTCATCGTCGTTATTTTGGAACTGGACTACGGTACTGCGATCGATGGCCCCTCCGGCCATGAGCGTATCCAGGCGTTCTAGGGTCGAGGTAATGATGCGGTGATAGCCCCAGCGGCGGAAAGCATCTTGCAAACGCCGTTCAATCCATTGTTTCTGGGTGACATCGAGGGGCAGGAGATCCCGCGCCCCAGCGGGAGGTTGGTGTACCGTCATGGGTTTTGTTGTGAGTTGCTTATTTTTTCTTATTGCCAAAGAGTCCAAAGAGTCCACCGCCCCCTTGATCTGATTTTTTAGATTTGCTTTTAGTTTTATCAGATTTTTTGGGGGGTTTACTCTTGGGTTTCGCCCCGCTACCGCTCGGCCGTGCCATCATCCGGGTTAGGGTTTTGCGGGCTTCGAGGGCTAAGGGTTCTTTGGGGTCAAGTTTCAGCGCTTTCGTGGTGTGGGAGTTGGCCATCGTCACGTTAACTTTGGTGGGTTGTACCTCTTGCTGTTTGAGGTAAACCAAAGCCATCATTCCATGACAGCGGCTGTTCTCCGGTTCGAGTTTAAGGGCATCTTGGAGTTCTTTGCGAGCTTGGGCAAAGTTTTTCTGCTCCATGAGCGATCGCGCCCGTTGTAGATACTGCTCAACAAAGGTATTCGTGGACGCACGAGGGGGAGGCGGTGCCGTCGTCGGTCCAGGGGAGGGCCGTTTGGAGGGTTGCGCCCAACCTTTGTTTTGTTGTTCACGACGGTAGAGATAAACCAAGTTCAACTCACTCAATTGGCCAATATAGTCCTCGATGTGGTTGAGGTCTTGGTATTGTTGTTCAGCCAGTTCGCTGATGGCTTTGTGATAAAGCGCGTCGTAGTTGTTCGTCTCGATCAGACGTTTGGCGACGGCGGAGTTGATCTCAATACGGCTATATTCCTGTTGCAGTCGCTTGGCCAGCATCCGCAGCAAGATGGTGTAGTCTGAGGCTTCCCGCTCGTTGGAGAATTTACTATAGGCGGGATTGACCAATTTTGAGAGAACGGCTTGGGCCAACTCGCGGTTATCCGCCTGACAGACATCGGGATGTAAGCAGCGGGCAATTTTGAGATAACGTTTCCGAATGGCCTTGGCTTCGGCATCGATGGCCACGCCGAGAATGGCATGATGATCACTGAAGTCGAGGGTAAATAAGCCTCGGTTAAAGTCAAAAGAGAACGACATTGTGTCGTCACCACCTCCCTGCGATGAGTTTCCTGATACGAGTGACGCGACCGTACCATCTTTCCGGGGATGAGTTTCCTGATACGAGTGACGCGACTGTATCACCTCCCCGGGATGAGTTTCCTGATACGAGTGACGCGACTGTCTCTACTTTACTGTGGTTACTGTAGTTGTTGGAGTCTTAGACGGGCGATCGCGCGCTGAGGCGACCAATTCCGGGAAGTTCTCCGAGGGGTTGGACTTCAGCGAGGCGATCGCTCAGGTCAGAATGGAGATGGCCATTGGTAGCCAACAGTCGCCCGGAGGGTAAATCCAGGGGAGATTGGTCATAGGCGGTGACCACACCCCCGGCTTCTCGCACCAGGACGATTCCGGCGGCTAGGTCCCAGGGAGACAGTCCCCGTTCCCAATAGCCATCAATGCGGCCACAAGCGACATCCGCTAAGTCCAATGAGGCTGAACCGCCGCGACGAACGCCCTGGGTCAGATGGGTCAGATAGCAAAATTCGGCATAGTTATTATCATCTCGTTCTCGTCGATCATACGCGAATCCGGTGACCAATAGGCTGCGATCGAGGGTTTTGGTCTCCGAGACGCGCATGGGTTGGCGGTTATAGGTGGCCCCAACTCCCGTAGCGGCTTGGAAGAGATCTCCCCGAATCGGGTTATAGACGACCCCCACTTCGGGAACGCCATCGATGAGGAGGCCGATGGAGACGGAACAGACGGGATATTGATGAGCGTAGTTGGTGGTTCCATCGAGGGGGTCGATGGCCCAACGGAAGGAACTTTCAGCATTGCCCAACACGCCCGATTCTTCGGCGAGGATACCACAATCGGGGCTGTGGCGTTGTAAGACTTCGAGGACTTTGGCTTCGGATTCTTTATCGGCGACGGTTACCAAGTCTCCAGAACGTCCTTTTTCTTCGACGGCTTCGAGTTTTCCCCAATAGGTTTGTAGAACCGCCCCACCTTGCAGGGCGGCTTCGGTGGCGATGTCGAGAAAGAATTTCAGTTTGTCGGCTGTGACGGAGGTCATAAAAAAGGTTGACGTTTAGGGGTGCAGTTTTGACGGGATGAGTCGGCGATCGGCTTTGAGAAGTTTAGCAGATCGATGACCGTGGATTCATCTAGCGGAGGGATGAGTGGAGCAGGGTTTTCGGGGATTTTTTAGAGGTCTGTTGACATTTTGCAGCTAGGGCGGTGTGAGTGAACTACCGAACAGTGAATCAAAGATTACACAGTCGGCTTCCTACCCAGC
>SIHH01000315.1 GCA_004299065.1 Phormidium sp. SL48-SHIP
AGGGAACAGGGAACAGGGAATAGGGAACAGGGAACAGGGAATAGGGAACAGGGAATAGGGGGGGTTAGTCGACGACTCGGACGAGATCGCCGTCGCTGAGGAAACCGGCGCCGGAGACGACAATGCGATCGCCCGGTTCCAGGCCACTGAGGACTTCCACCTGAGACTCCGTCACCGTGGCACGACCCTCGACCACATTGCCTAACTCCACCCGAGTGGCGGTGACCGTATCATCGGGATTGAGGCGAAACACTTGGGCGCTGCCGTCGGCTTGGGGAATCACCGCCGCCGAGGGAATCGTTAAGCTATCGACGCTGTTGGTGACGATTTCCCCCTCTAAAAACATTCCTGGGCGGAGAATCTCATCGCTCGGTAAATCCACCACCACGGTTGCTTGACGAGTCTCAGGATTTATGGTAGGCAGAATCTCTCGTACTCGTCCGCGTACATCAATGCGATCGTCCGCATCGGAGGTGACGCGAACCGGAGCGCCGGGGCGAACTAACGGTAATTGAGTTTCCGGGACTTGTAACTGTAACTCCAACTGTCCCTCGGCAATCAGCGTAAACAGAGAACCCGAAGCACTGCTAACATCCCCGACTTGAGCCTGACGTTCCGCCACAATCCCGCCCTGGGGCGCGACGACCAACGTTTGATCGAGGCGGGTTTGCAACTCCTGAACCACCGCATCTTGGTTTTGAACCCCAGATTCAGCATTGGCCACACCCGCTTGAGCCGCCTCAATGCCCGCGAGAGTGCTGTCTAAGGTGGCTTGGGCGCTTTCCACATTGGCTTGAGCGTTCAAGACATCGGCCCGGGCGCTATCGACTTCCGCCTCCGCCACCCGTACATCCTCGATGGCTTGGTTCACATCTTCGGTGGCCGTTCGTAAATCTCGTTGTCGGAGTTCTACCTCTTGGCGACTAATGGCCCCATCATTCGCCAGTTGCTGATAGCGTTGATATTCCCGTTGGGACTGTTCTAAGTTTGCCCGCGCTTGCGCCACTCGGGCCTGATTGCGCGTTAGGGTGGCTTCGGCTTGAGCGACACGGCTTTCGGCTTGACTCACTCCAGTGCGAGCGCGTTCTAAGTCGGCTTCAGCTTGGCGGCGACGGGATTGGGCCTGGGAAATATCGGCCTGGGCCGCCGTTACGGAGGTTTGAGCCGAGTCAATTTGCGACAAGGCTCCCGACAGTTGCGCTTGCAGCACCGAGTCGTCGAGAACCGCTAACACCTCTCCTGGGGCGACGATATCCCCTTCGCGAACGCGGACTTCGACAATTTGTAAGCCAGTGGCGCGGGGGAGAATGGGGAGGAGATCGTAGGCTTCTACGGTTCCACTCGCATTGAGGGTGCGCTCAACGGGCTGTTGTTGTACCGTGGCTGCGGTTACGGTTTGACTGGGGTTGCGATCGCTCTCCTCAGTTTCCGCCACAGGCGTTTCAGAGGATGACTCGGAAAAGAGTCGTCCCCCAATTCCCGCCAGCAAGATTCCGAGGCCAACTCCAATTAAAATCGATTTCCAATGGCTCCCGCCTCGGGGGGGAGAGTCCCATTCTGAGGGAGATTCGTTCTCGGGAATGGGTGGGGCCGACTCCTCGATCTCAGGAGGAACGCCGGAGTCGGTTTTGACTCGTTGGTTTCGGTCGATGTCGTAACTCAAGGGCTTTACAGGGAACGGGAACAACAGATTACGCAACAGTCGTCGGGGCTAGTCGTTGGGGCTAGTCGTTGGGGCTAGTCATTTGGGCTAGTCCTCTGGGCGACACTCCAATCGGGTAATTCCTTTGATATGAAACGGTTTGAGCCAGAACCACTCTAGGGTTGCGATCGCTTGACGGCTGTCAAGGGAGACTCAACAGAAATTTTATTAAGAATTATGTAATTTATTATAGAGGTGTGATGAAAAAAATGGAGCCATCGCCCTTAAGAAGTCGCCGTGAAGTTTCCATCCCAGCCGACCGACATCAATCTAGCTAGTACCACCCGAGTCCATTCGCCTCTGCGGGTGTGCTTTGCCGTTATCTCAGCCGCAATGATAGACTGGCGGAGAGAGCCGAGCCATGATCGTCCAAGACATTCCCCCATCATCAACCGGCTCTGAGCCAAGACCTTGGCGGTTTCAGGGATAGCCATTGCCTCAAAATCGCCTCCAAACGACCAAGGATGTAAGGATTATGGCAGAGGTCGAAACCATTTTAGCCGGTCACTACAAGATTGTCGCCATTTTGCGGGCTGGGGGTTTTGGTCAAACCTACATTGCTGAGGATTTACATCGCCCGGGTCATCCTCAATGTGTTGTCAAGCACTTAAAACCGGCCAATACCTCGCCCGATGGACTTCAGGTCGCCCGCCGCCTCTTTGATTCCGAAGCCCAAGTCCTGGAGAAACTGGGCAATCATGACCAGATTCCTCGACTTCTGGCTCACTTTGAGGAAGATCAGGAGTTTTATTTAGTGCAAGATTTGATTCAAGGACATCCGCTGAGTCAGGAGCTGCCTTTGGGACAGCGGTGGGGGGACGCTCAAGTGAAAGCGATGTTGCAGGATGTCTTGGGGATTTTAGCGTTTGTCCATGCCCAGGGAGTGATTCATCGGGATATTAAACCTGATAATCTCATGCGGCGAGAGTTAGACCAGAAATTCGTTTTGATTGATTTCGGGGCCATCAAAGAACTGGGAAACGTCGGATTCAATCAAACGGAAGCGGCGAGTGCAACGGTAGCCATTGGCACTCCTGGATATATGCCAACGGAACAAGGACACGGAAAACCTCGCCCAAGTAGCGATATTTATGCTTTGGGAATGGTGGCGGTTCAGTGTCTGACGGGGAGGCTTCCATCTCAACTTCAGGAGAATTATGAGACGGGAGAACTCTGTTGGCAAGAGCAAGCACCGGTAAGTCCTGGACTCGCTCAGGTGGTCACACAGATGATTCGTTACCATTTTAAAGACCGGTATCGAACGGCTGAGGAGGTGTTGGCGGCGTTACAGGCTCTCGATTCAGGAGCGGCGGCGGTTCCTCCGACAGCGATTTCTAACTCTCCCCTGGTTAACCCTCCTGTTCCCGTTGCTTCTGCCACGGTCGCCTATGCTCCGGCTTCGGGCGAGCCGTCCCAGTCCCATTATCCCGGTTATTCTCAGTCGCCACCCGACAAACGGCAAAGTCCAGTTTTGATTGGGCTGTTGGCATTTTTACTGGTTTTTAGTTTGGGAAGTTTAGGCTATATTTTGGGATTCCGGGAGAGTTCTGATTCGAGTCCTCAGGTCCCACCAACTCCCCAGGCGACCGCGACAACGGAACCCCCTCCACCAACTCCCATTCCTCGGAGATCTCCCGATGACTTCATGAGGCAATACTATGAAAACATTAATCAGGAAGTCTATCGCAATAGTTGGCTGATGTTGTCTGATGGGTTACGCGACGATCCGCAGGCTCATCCAGATGGGTTTGAATCGTATTTAGACTGGTGGACTCAGGTTCGATATGTGGAGATTTGGAGCGCGATCCCCGTTCAGGTGAGTGATGAGCGGGCGATCGTGGAAATGGACTTAAGATACTTTCTTCACTCGGGCCGAGAAGTGAGTCAAACCCTACGATTTCATTTGATTGCTGACTCGGGGAATAGCTGGAAACTCGATCGCACCCAGGTTGAGTAATTGCTTCGCCGGAATCTCCCCCAACCCTCAGAAGAGGACTTCCAGGGTCTCTTCCCAGTTCTGATGTTAAGAATTATGTATCTTAGTATAGAGAAGTAAATGACGACAGCGGTGGAACCAAGCTGACGTAAGACGGACTCGGCCTTCGCCCCAATGGATTAGACTATCGTTGACCATTGTGCTGTGATTTTGGCGGGGGTTTCCCGATGTCCCCGATGTTACTAACTTTCGACGAGAGTCTCATGCTGGATTTGAACATCACCCCCAACCCGAAACAGCCT
>SIHH01000034.1 GCA_004299065.1 Phormidium sp. SL48-SHIP
AACAGGGAACAGGGAACAGGGAACAGGGAACAGGGAACAGGGAACAGGCAATAGGTATAATCCACCTCTAGCCCTTTTTAGGGCTGGGTGAATTTGATACAAAAATTAACATTAATTATTTTGTGGCAGGTTAGACGTTTGGATTCTCGCCTAAAAAAGAATCCCCTCCCGCCTTACCTTAGTCGCCGGTGGCGGCGACGTTTATTCACTTGTTGGTTTTGTTCTGAATATGCCCTTATTCTAGCACAGCCTTGCTGATCGATCAAGAGATTAGACATGAGAAAATATCCGGCTAGTGGAGTTGCTTTCTAAGAGAACCGAGCCAACTAGCCGAAATCTGAAAACAGGCAAAACTAGGGAAATATGAGATCCTTAGCTAATTGGACATCGATTGGATGATGTAATCAAAGTAGGGGCCAGCTTCTTCGGCGTCTTCGTTGCTCAAGAGAGCCAGAGAGGCTTCTTTGAGGCAGACCATAGCTTCTACCATACCGGGCATGGGAACGCCGAGGGCGTTGTACATTTCCCGTGCGCCAATGATACCGATGGTTTCGATGGGTTCTTTGCTTCCGGCGAGAACCCCGTAGGTCACGAGGCGAAGATACCAGCCATAGTCGCGGATGCACTGGCTGCGTTCCCGTTGTCCGAAGGCGTTTCCACCGGGGGCGATGAAGTCGGGACGGCGTTTCCAAAGCTCTTGAGAGGCTTTGTCGACGATTTTCTTCTCGTTTTCGGCTAGGGTTTCAACGATGCGAAGCCGCTGTTCGCCGGTTTGGAAGAAGTCTTGGATTCCTCGCAGTTCGCCACTGCTGGGATACCGCAACTCGTCATCGGACTGTAGAATGACTTGACTAACAACGCTCATGATTTTATTGAAATCGTTAGATACTATAGTGAACTGGCTCCCCATGGAAGTCAGTTTTAGACTCACTCATTATATCGAACGGCGGTTCACCGCAAAGTCACCGATACTGGAATCTCCCTCATCCCTTCTTTTTTTTTAACCATGCAACAAGGACAATGTGTCGATGTCGAGATTGTGGATCTCGCCGATCGTGGCGATGGTGTTGGAAAATGCGGCGATCGCGTGGTATTTGTTCCGGATACGGCCATTGGCGATCGCGCCAAAGTTCGCCTGGTACAAGTCAAACGCAAGTACGCTCGGGGAAAAGTGCAGCAATTGCATGCTCCCTCTCCGGACCGTCAGCGTCCCCCCTGTATTGTGGCCGATAAATGCGGCGGCTGCCAGTGGCAACATATTACCGATGCGGCCCAACTGGCGGCGAAACGGGAGCAACTGTTCGAGTCTCTAACTCGGATTGGTGGCTTCGAGCAGCCCCCGGTTAAGGCGGTTGAGACGACAGGAGAGACCTTAGGATATCGTAACAAGGCGACCTATCCGGTGCAGCGATCGCCGACGGGACAGGTTCGCGCCGGGTACTACCAAAAAGGGTCTCATAAATTGGTGAATCTCAACCAATGTCCGGTGCAGGATGAGCGACTGAATCCGTTTCTGGCCCAGATTAAAGAGGATATCGCTGGGCTAGGTTGGACGATCTACAACGAACAGAACCATCAGGGGGAAATTCGTCATCTTGGGGTGCGAGTGGGACGCCACACGGGACAGGTGTTGCTGACGTTGGTGGCGAAGTCAGGAAAATTACCCCAGTTAGAGGAACAGGCCCAACGTTGGTTAAAAAGCTTTGACAACTTGGTGGGGGTTTGTCTGAACATCAACGGCGATCGCACCAATGCCATTTTTGGTGCTTCGACGCGAACTCTGGCGGGACAATCCTTTCTACAAGAAGAATTCGCCCGATTGCAATTTCGCCTGCGGTCTGATACCTTTTTTCAGGTCAACACTGAAGCGGCGGAATTAATTTGGCAAACCCTGGAGCGAGAATTAAACCTACAAGGTCTCGAAACCATCCTCGATACCTATTGTGGCATTGGCACGTTTTCTCTGCCCTTAGCCCAACAGGCTCAACAAGTCTGGGGGATTGAAGTCCATGGGGGTTCTGTGGACCAGGCCCGAGAAAATGCCCAACTCAATGGAATTGAGAACGTCGAGTTCTATACCGGAGATGTGGCGGCGATGTTGGCTGAAGGCTCTGCCTTATGGCAGGAGCATCCTCAGGGAAAACCGGATATTGTGGTCATTGATCCCCCCCGTCAGGGATGTCAGCCAGCGGTGTTGGCGGCTTTGATTAACCTAGGCTGCGATCGCCTTGTCTATATCAGTTGTAAACCGAGTACCCTGGCCCGAGACTTAAAGGTTCTTTGTGCCTCCGGCTATGATCTCAACCAGGTTCAGCCCATTGATTTATTCCCGCAAACGGCTCATATTGAAGCCGTGGCATTTTTGACTCGCAATAACCGAACCTCTCTGGCTTAGGGGTTTGTGAGACAATTAAGGAGTCCCCTAACCCATCGGCTAAGGAGCCATCCATGAACCCTGTCTTCAAAACCATCAGTACCTGGTATCGCGCCGTATTACGGAATCCCAAATATCGCGGCTGGGTGATTCTGGGAACCCTTGTGTATTTGCTGAGTCCCCTCGATATTTCCCCGGATGTGGTTCCCATTTTGGGGCAGGTGGATGATGTGGCGATTCTATTTTTGCTGATGTCGGAATTGTGGCAAATGTTTCGTGAGAGATTCGAGATGCCTGAGGAGATGGCGGGGGAGGCTGAGTCGGGGGAGTCTTCATCGCAGAAGGGAGATACAGTGGATGTGGATGCTGTCTCGGTTGAATAAAGCCGTGATGTGATGCTTGTGATGCTTGTGATGACGGTAAATGTCCCCTTTAATGTTTAAATTTTGTCAGGACGCGATCGCTCGCGTCTTTTCTTTGGCTTAAACACAACTGAGGATGGGAGGTCGGACTGTCCAAACCGAACGAGACTGGGAGAAGGCGGCTTCGAGTTTTAGTGTTTAAGAGCGTTTGACGAGTCCGATACGATGGCGAAACGAGGAGAATGATGAAATTTTCTGAACTTGTTGAACAGTTAACTCCAGGCGGTCTGCTGGAGAGCTTCAGTGGCGATGAGAACCTGGAGATATTGGGTGTAGCGAGTCTTGAGGCGGCCCAACCGGGTCATCTGGCCTTCATTGAGAGCGATCGCTATAGCGGCCATCTCAGCAGCACCCAAGCCAGTGCCTTAATTCTGCCCCCAGACGAAGAACAGCAACAGCAAGCCGAAGGCCGTGGCTTAGCTTGGATCAGCACCACCGAGCCGAAGTCTCTGTTTGCCGATGCCATCAGTCTGTTTTATCAACCCTATCGCCCGGCGCCTGGGATTCATGAGACGGCAATTATTCATGAATCGGCCACATTCGGCGCCAACGTTTCCCTCGGGGCTTATGTCAGTATTGGTGCCAATGTGCATCTTGGAGAGGATGTTTGTATTGGCCCAAATGTGGTACTGTATCCCGGCGTCACTGTGGGCGATCGCAGTTATCTCCATGCCAACTGTAGCATTCATGAACGGACGCAAATCGGGGCCGATTGCACCGTTCAAAGTGGAGCCGTCTTGGGGGCCGAAGGATTTGGCTTTGTTGTCGGTTCAGCGGGACTCAAACGGATGCAACAGTCGGGGTTGGTGGTGATTGAAGATGGGGTTGAGATTGGCTGTAACTCGAGCGTTGACCGTCCTGCGGTGGGGGAGACGCGCATTGGGGCCAACAGTAAACTCGATAACTTAGTGCAAATCGGTCATGGCTGTCGTATTGGTCGTAACTGTGCCATTTGCGCCCAAGTGGGACTGGCTGGGGGTGTCACCCTGGGCGATGGGGTGACGTTAGCCGGACAAGTCGGCGTCGGGAACCGGGCCAAGGTTGGCGATGGTGTGACCGCTTCGGCAAAAACGGGAGTTCATCGGGATATCGAAGCCGGGGCTGTGGTTTCAGGATTTCCGGCCCTGAACCATCGTCTCTGGCGGCGTAGTGCCGCGTTGTACAAACGGCTACCGGAACTTTACCAAAGCCTACGAGAGATTCAACAGCGTCTTAACCGGGACTCCTAAGACTCCTAGATATCTTTCCTTGACGGTGGGAGGTTGAGGCGACCGAGTCATCTTTGGGCCAATCCAGACATCTTGAGGCCCGAGGATGAGGATCCTTTGACAGAGGGAGAAGGGGTTGATGTTGCCTGTGGCGGCGTCAACTCCGGGGCAATTGTCGGACTTTGATAACCCATTTTAGGCAGATGATCACACAAATTGTGAAAATTAAGGCTATATTTTTATGGAACCAGCAAATTCGCGGTAACTTTTGATTTAATATAGCTAGAGTCTAAATGGAGAATTGCCCAGACAATGACTGAAACACTCTCAGAAAAACCCACGCCGCTGACCGGAAAGGCGTTACTTACAAAAGTCAAAGAACTGTCTCACTTACCTCGGCGAGAAACCGCCAAGCGTTGTGGCTACTACAACATCACTAAGAATCAGCAAACTCGCGTCAATCTGACGGATTTCTATGATGCGGTGTTGGCGGCCAAAGGGATTCCTCTCGATCCTGATGGTGCAAAGGATGGACGCGGTCGCGAACCGACTTATAAAGTGAGCGTTCACAAGAATGGACAGATCGTCATCGGCTCGACCTACACCAATGCCATGGGCTTAAAACCCGGCGACGAGTTTGAAATTAAGTTGGGTTACAAACACATTCACTTGATTCAGATGGATCGCGCTGACAGCGACGAAAACGGTGCTGGCGGCAACGACGAGTAGGGTCGTGATGGGGAAGACAGGGGATGTTCAGCATGGGGAGCGTGCAAAATTAAAGGTCATCTTCCCCCGCTTGATCATCCCCAAAATTCCCCCGATTCCGGGGCGGTTGCGATCGCTTCGTAGACTCCAATGCTTCAGTTTTCGATGACCCTAGACTGGAGAGTTGGAGTATTTTGGGGTCAATTTGCCCGCCAAACAGAGTTGGGGGGCGAGATCTCACCACTGCTAAAGATCGGCTTATTTTTCACCGTCTGGTTAGGGGTATGGGTACCGATCCTGATTCCCCTAGCTTGGCGGTGGCGGTGGTATCCATCTCGTCCTCTGACGCCTCCTCGAAAACTGACCCTAGTGGGGAGTCTTTATGTCCTGTTTCCCCTGCCTTTATGGGGGCTGACAGAACTGACTGGGGTCTCATTTTGGCAATATGGCCCACTGATTGGGCCACAAAGTTTGTCCTGGCTGAGTCTAGGACTGGCAATAGGAATTTTCACGGTGATGATCCTGGTGGCGGTGCAGCGAATCGCCGGTTGGATTTCCTGGAATTTAAACTGGACAGTCCGTGATGGACTTCGGCAATTCCTCTTGGCCCTCGTCTTGGGAATTTGGATTGCTGGAGTCGAAGAATTGATCTTTCGAGGACTGGTGCAACAGGAACTGCAAAGGGAGTTGTCTGTCTGGTCTGCGGCCGGTCTGACGAGTCTTATTTTTGCCCTGTTGCATTTAATTTGGCAACCCCGTCAAACCCTACCGCAACTGCCGGGACTCTGGCTGATGGGTCTGGTGTTAACTCAAGCCTGTCTGTTTGAGGATGGGAGTCTGAGTTTAGCATGGGGGTTACATGGGGGTTGGGTGTGCGCCCTGATTTGGCTCGACAGTAGCGATGCTAGCCAGCCAAGGGGAACCGTTCCCCCCTGGGTGACCGGTGTGGGGGGACATCCCCTCGCGGGGATGGTTGGCTTAGTCCTGTTGGCTGTGGTGGGAGGCCTGTTGGGGCTGAGGTCTTTCTGGATGTTGGCTGTTAACGGTTGAGTTTCAGGGGGGTGACGGGTACGTCATCCCAGGAGTCAACGGTACGCAGTTGGGCAATCCAGCCTTGGTCTTTTTGAAATTGATCGAGATCGTTGGAAAACGATTCATGACAGGCTCGTGCTTGCTGTTCGTCTTCACTTGCGATGCAGGCTTGGACGATACCGGTGGGATCAATTTGTTCGCAAACCCAAATGGTCATGATACTGTTTTCCCTCTGCTGTGATTGATAGTCTGTTGGAACTGTTCCCCATTGTAGAGAGAGTCTGGGGTCTCAACTAGGAATTCGAGTGTTAATGGAGGTTCCCTTGGAGTTTGATCGCCTATTTACAACGATTGAAGGCTTGGTGATGTGCCATTCCCCCAGTGGCAGGGAGGAGGAGATTAACCAACAGCTTCAAGAGCGGTTTGCGGCGTTGGGGGTCAAGAGTTATGGCGATCGCGCCGATAATCTGATTGCCAAAATTCCTGGGGAACGAGAGGATGTGGCGATCGCCATAACCGCCCATAAAGACGAAATTGGAGCCATTGTCAAAGGAATCGATGGCCAAGGGCGGCTTTCAATTCGCAAATTGGGGGGGTCATTTCCCTGGGTGTACGGTGAGGGAGTCGTAGATATCCTCGGCGATGAGGCCACCTGTTCAGGAATCCTCAGTTTTGGATCTCGTCATATTTCCCATGAATCCCCGCAAAAGCTATTCCAGGAGGAGACCCCTCTAAAATGGCAAAACGCCTGGGTTGAAACCCAACAGACTCCCGCCGAACTCGCCGCCTTAGGCATACGTCCAGGAACGCGAGTGGTTGTCGGGAAACATCGGAAACGGCCCTTACGCCTCCAAGACTACATCGCCAGCTATACCCTGGACAACAAAGCCTCCCTAGCCATTCTCTTAGAACTAGCCGCTCGTCTCAAACGTCCTCCCGTGACCGTCTATCTCGTGGCGTCAGCCAAAGAAGAAGTAGGAGCCTTAGGGGCGCTCTATTTCAGCAATCACAACGTCCTAGACGCCTTAATTGCCCTAGAAATTTGTCCTGTCGCTCCAGAATATCCCATTGCCGAGGGTGAAGTCCCCGTGCTGTTGTCTCAGGATGGTTATGGCATTTACGACGAGGGGTTAACCCAACAGTTGATGCAAGCCGCCGGGTCACAGCAAATCCCCCTGCAAAACGCCGTCATTGCCGGTTTTGGTAGTGATGCCTCGATCGCCATGAAACTCGGTCATGTCGCGCGGGGGGCCTGTCTAGGGTTTCCGACCCAAAACACCCATGGTTATGAGATTGCTCATCTCGGGGCGATCGCCCATTGTGTAGAGATTTTGGTCGCCTACTGTCGCGAGGGCAAAAATTTTCAACCCTAGGGGTTGACAGCCCCAGAAATCTTCGCTACATTGAATAACGCCTAAGCGGTTAAGAGCCGCTGACAAGGCGTATGAATACGCCCCCATCGTCTAGAGGCCTAGGACACCTCCCTTTCACGGAGGCGACGGGGATTCGAATTCCCCTGGGGGTATTCAAACTCCAAAGACCCGAAACCCGGTTAACGCCCTGTTGACCGAGTTTCGGGTTTTTGTTGTGGCCGAACTTTCCCTAAACTGCCTTGCCAGCGTAGATTCAGATCCGGGACTTTAAACCGACCGACCTTGTCCTCTGGATCATTATTAGGTAAATTTGCTAGTCTAGCTTAAATACGTTTGGGAACGGTAAGTAACAGTGGATATTGAAATTGGACGAGGAAAAAACGCTCGTCGCGCCTACGGAATTGACGAAATCGCCCTAGTGCCGGGAAACCGCACCCTCGATCCGATCCTTGCCGATACCAGTTGGGAAATCGGCGGAATCAAACGAGACATCCCCATTATCGCCAGTGCAATGGATGGCGTGGTGGATGTACAGATGGCAGTCAAACTGTCTCAACTGGGTGCGCTGGGTGTCCTCAATCTTGAGGGCATTCAAACTCGTTATGACGATCCCAACCCGATTCTCGATCGCATCGCCTCCGTCGACAAAACCGAGTTCGTGCCATTGATGCAAGAACTCTACAGTCAGCCGATTCGCGATGAACTGATTGTCAAACGGATTCAAGAAATCAAAGAACAGGGAGGAATTGCGGCCGTCAGCGTCACCCCCGCCGGTGCGGTGAAGTTTGGCCATGCCATTGCCGAAGCCGAAGCCGATTTAGTCTTTGTCCAGGCAACGGTCGTCTCCACCGCTCACCTATCTCCTGAGACGGTGACACCGCTGGATTTAGGTGACTTCTGTCAACAGATGCCGATGCCGGTGGTTTTGGGGAACTGCGTCACCTATGAGGTTGCCCTCAACCTGATGAAAACGGGAGCGGCGGCGATTTTAGTGGGCATCGGGCCAGGGGCCGCCTGTACCTCTCGGGGGGTGTTAGGGGTTGGAGTTCCCCAAGCCACAGCTGTCGCTGACTGTGCAGCGGCTCGGGATGACTTCTTCAAGGAAACCGGCAACTATGTGGCGGTCATTGCCGATGGTGGACTCGTCACCGGTGGCGATATTTGTAAATGTATTGCCTGCGGGGCGGATGGGGTCATGATTGGCTCCCCCATTGCTCGTGCCAAGGAAGCCCCTGGACGGGGCTATCACTGGGGTATGGCGACGCCAAGCCCAGTTTTACCTCGGGGAACCCGCATCAACGTCGGTAGCACGGGAACTCTCGAACAGATCCTGCGCGGTCCGGCACAACTCGACGATGGAACCCATAACTTCCTCGGGGCGTTACAAACCAGCATGGGAACCTTGGGAGCGAAAACTCTCCAAGATATGCAGCAGGTTGAAATTGCCATTGCTCCTTCGTTATTAACCGAAGGGAAGGTGTATCAAAAAGCGCAGCAGTTAGGGATGGGTAAGTAGGATCTCGACTTGAGGGAGTCTTGCCCATGAGCCGACCTCACAACTGGCCTCATATAAAGTTAAGTTTCCAGGAGACAGGTTTGCCATTTATCTCTTAGAATAGAATGAGCGGAGACACATGTTTCCGTTCACTCCTCACACCACACTCCGCCCGGACGATTCGTTCGGGTGGTTTCTTTTTGGGGACTTGCCCCGTGCCGGTTGAGGACAATGGACTTGGGGTTTTCAATTGGGTCTGGCGACCCCTGTGGTAAAATCTAGGGGAAAGCGTAGTCTATGGTGATCACTCGCTAGCTCCCACCTGAGGAGACTGTTACGCTCAACATTGCAAACAAGATTAGATAAGGACTTTTGAAGTATGTCAGCAACCGCAGAGGTTTCAGACGCAAGCTTTAAAAACGACGTTTTAGAAAGCGAACTGCCCGTCCTGGTGGACTTTTGGGCGCCTTGGTGTGGGCCTTGTCGGATGGTGGGTCCTGTGGTCGAGGAGATCGCCCAACAATACGAAGGGAAAGTTAAGGTCGTCAAGCTCAATACCGACGATAATCCTGAAGTCGCCAGCAAGTACGGGATTCGCAGTATCCCCACGCTGATGATTTTTAAAGATGGACAGCGGGTGGATATGGTCGTCGGCGCCGTCCCCAAAACCACGTTGGCGAATACTCTCGAAAAGTATCTCTAGGATGTGGGGGGCGATCGCGCCTCATGCCCGTCCTTCAGGGACTTGTTGCCTTCCCGGAGTGCTGGGTGGACTCTTCGGAGTTCCCCCAGCACTATTTTGTTGGCAAAATCTGTAAAATAGGAGACTGCGCTCCAATTCACGACAGTTATGCCATCTCCTCAACAAATCCCTGGACCCGTGCCCAATCCTAGCCCAGAACAAAGCTTTGAGCGTCTCTCCCAGGATATTTCTCATTTAGTTGAGGAACTCCCGAGTCACGAACATTGGAAGTGGATTTCGCGATCGCTCTCCACCCTCATTAAGCTAGCCAAACACGATACCGATCGCCTCGACTGGAAAATCGTCAGCCATTCCCTCAAAGACATCGAACGGGGTTTAGACGTCTTCGAGAACTATCGTCATGTGCGTAAAATCGCCATTTTTGGCTCGGCCCGCACCCCGAGCGATCGCCCCGAATATGAACTCGCCCGAGAGTTTGCCCGTCGTCTGGCGGAATATGGTTTTATGATCATCACCGGGGCCGGTGGTGGGATTATGGCGGCCGGAAACGAGGGGGCCGGAACCGAGCGTTCGTTTGGCTTAAACATTCAACTGCCCTTCGAGCAAACCTCCAACCCCTATATCAGTGACGATGCCAAGCTGGTTAACTTCAAATACTTCTTCACCCGCAAACTCTTTTTCCTGAAAGAAAGTGATGCCATTGCCCTGTTTCCCGGTGGTTTCGGCACGATGGACGAGGCCTTTGAAACCATCACGCTGATGCAAACAGGTAAATATGGCCCCGCTCCCCTGGTTCTCATCGATCGCCCCGGCGGTGACTATTGGTATGGCTGGCAAGACTATCTCAAAACCTGTCTGCTTGCGAATGGAACCATTAGCGAGGAAGATTTAAGTCTGTACAGCATCACCGATAACGTCGACAGTGCCTGCCAGATTATCCGGGAGTTTTACCGAACCTACCATTCAAGTCGGTATGTGGGCGATCGCCTAATCATCCGTCTCAAGTCTCCCATTTCCGATGGGGCGGTTGAGCAGCTCAATGAGGACTACCAGGATATCCTCACCCAGGGCAAAATTGAGCGAACCGGCCCCCTTCCCGAAGAACTGCGTCAGGAGAGCGATCCCCTGCCTCGTCTGGCGCTGTATTTCAATCAAAAGAACTTTGGTCGCCTCTACCAGATGATTCGTTGTCTGAATCGCTTTGAGCCGCAAACGGAGGAACAGCAGCATCCGGAGAGTAAATAGCGCAATTTAACGCCCAGTTTCAGCAATGATCAGGGAGGCAGAGTCTCCCGTTGGGCATTCCTTGGCTGAAGCCAAGGAACGAGGAGACAACGAGACGAATCACTAGACTTCGGCGAGAAAGTCCGAGAGGCGATCGCGTTGTAGGCCTTGGCCAATAAACACTAAACGAGTTTGTCGTTGTTCATCACCCTTCCAGGGGCGATCGAAGAAGGATTCAAACCGTTGTCCAACTCCCTGTAACACCATCCGCATCGGTTTGTTGGCGACATTCACAAAGCCCTTAATGCGATAAATCTCCTCTCGTTCCACCAACTGCTGAAGTCGTTGGCTGAGGGCTTTCGGGTTCATGGGGCGATCGAAGGTCAGACAAATCGAATTGATGTCATCATCATGATCATGATCATGGTCTCCATCATGATGACTCGGGCGACTGTCCAAATCATCCTCAACCGCCGCATTGAAGCCTAACAAGACACTCGATTCAATCTCTCCCTGATGACAGGGAACGAGTTTCACCCCTGGACGAACCTGAGACTCAAGCCAAGTTCGGACCTGTTGATAACGCTCCTTGGGGACGCGATCGCACTTCGTCAAGACCACCAAATCCGCACAATTGAGTTGATCCTCAAACAACTCCTCAATGGGCGTCTCATGTTCGAGGCTATCATCGGCCTGACGTTGAGCCTCCAAGGCTTGTCGATCGCTCACCAGGCGGTCATCTGCGATCGCCTCACAGTCAACCACCGTGACCACACCATCCACCGTAGCCCCGGTGCGAATTTCTTGCCAACGAAAGGCTTGTACCAGAGGTTTCGGTAGAGCCAAGCCCGAGGTTTCGATGACAATACTATCGATGCGATCGCGACGTAACAGCAATTCCTGCATCGTCGGCAAAAACTCTTCTTGAACCGTACAACAGAGACAACCGTTGGCCAACTCCAAAATATTCGAGTTGTCCTCCCCATCCTCATCACAGACCTGACAAGAACGTAACAAGTCCCCATCGATACCCACCTCACCAAACTCATTCACCAAAACCGCAATCCGGCGACCTTGGTTATGTTGCAAGAGATGACGAATCAGGGTCGTTTTTCCGGCCCCCAAAAATCCAGTAATGACGGTGACAGGTAGTTTCGCTGGCATAAAATCTCAGTTAATCGCTAGAGTGAATGGCTGACATCAGGTGTCTTTGCATTTCACTATAGCGGCTTTAGGGTCAACGGCTCAAACCTTGACGCCCAGGGAGATTTGTTAGAATCAAACTAAGGTTCAACGGTAATCGACCCATGACCCACTCGACTGATTCACATCGCCCCACTCTGTCTGGCCCTCCTCACCGCCTATCCTGGGGTCGCCGTCTGCTGCCTCGTTCCCTGGCTCTAGCTGCCGCTCTACTGGGGCTACAAGGGCTAACCGTGCTGCCTAGGGTCGTCCCCCAAGGGGTTATGACCTCCGACGCGGTAGCTGCCCCCCTCAACGCCGTAGAGAGTCCCCCCCAGGTGGCTCAATGGATTGAGAATGAAATCTATGCCCTGCGTCAATCCCAACGACGCTGGATTGAAATTGATTTGACAGAACAACGGCTCACCGCCTGGGAAGGCGATCATCCCGTCTATGCGGTCTTTGTCTCCACCGGAACCTACGGAACACCCACCCCAACGGGAGTGTACGAGATTTACGTCAAATACGAGCAAGCCTCGATGAGCGGTCCGGGTTATCATGTCCCCGATGTGCCTTATGTCATGTACTATGACGGCAACTATGGCATTCATGGGGCCTATTGGCACAATAACTTTGGAACGCCCATGAGTCATGGCTGTACGAATGTGGCCCCAGATCATGCGGCTTGGTTGTATTCCTGGGCCTCCGTTGGTACTCCGGTGGTGGTGCGTTATTGAGTTAACTCAGCCTAGAGGAGTTGTTGTCGCGGGCTAGTGACGTCCGAGCCAACCACCGGTATCACCACCGGCCCAACAGCCGCCATTGCATTGAGGAAACACCTCGTCGGCGAGGTCTTTAAACACCTGTTCAGCACTAATATCTTCTCCTTCATAGCCGGCTGGCTGGAAAATTCGCCCCCAGTATTCTCCTTGCAGACGGACTTGTCCCACGACGTAAATGCCGCCACCGACGGAGTAGAGGCCAATGTGGGGATTTCGGGTATAGAAGGCGACGTAACCGCCATCAGCCCCCTGATACCGGTTCACCGTGGGTAACACTCGCGGCCCGACAGGCCCATCGCCATTTTGATCGGTAACGGTGAAGTTTTCCGGAAGCATCATCGGTGTATTGGCTTGGTTTCGGCATGAGTTGTCAAGGGGTTCTCTCGATTCTGAGGGGGGTACGTGGACAGAAAAAACGGCTAACAGTCCGAAGAGATATAGAAACTTAAACATGGTCTGAGTCCTGAGCTTAACAAAAGGTAAGCGCTCATCGTTTAATAGGAATTAACCATCAACCATGAGAAATGCTTTTGACAGTTTCGGTTTAACTCATGATCTGTATCCTAGAGGACTCGGCCACGACCAATTCTCCGGCTGTCACCTCCCCCCACTATCTTAGCAGGGCTTCTAACTGTTGTTCTTCCCACAGAGATTGATACAATCCCGCCTGTTTCATCAGTTCGCTGTGAGTTCCGAGTTGAGCAACGTGACCGTGATCTAAGACTAAAATGCGATCGGCTTTCGCGGCGGCGGAGAGTTGGTGAGAGATAAATAAGACGGTTTTACGCTCAGTCCCGGTGGATAACTCTTCTAAAATGCGACTGGCGGTTTGGTTGTCCACGCTGGAGAGGGCATCATCGAGAATGAGGACGGGAGAATCCATCAATAAGGCCCGGGCCAGAGCGGTTCGTTGTCGTTGTCCCCCGGAGAGGGTAATGCCTCGTTCCCCGACGACGGTGTCATATTGGTTGGGGAAGTTGAGAATTTCCGGGTGAATTTGAGCTAACTTAGCGGCGTGTTCGACTTCGATTTGCTCGGCTTGGGGTTTGCCATAGCGGATGTTGTCGCGGATATTGGAACTAAACAGGAAGCTGTCTTGAGGGACATAGGCGATCGCCCCTCGTAAGTCCTGTAGCCGTAGCTCTGTGACGTCGTAACCATCGAGAAACAGTTGTCCCGGTTCAATTTCCAAAATTCGCGGAATGGCGTTGGCTAGGGTCGATTTACCGGAGCCAATGGAACCGACGACGGCGATGGTTTCTCCGGGTTCGATGTTGAAGCAGATTTGATCTAACGCCGGAGTGTCGTCGCTAGGATAGACATAATGAAGGTTGCGGGCCTCGATACGTCCGATGACTTCTTGAGGGGGGAGGGCGATGGCCCCAGGACGATCCTGAATCCCCGATTCGCTGGTAAAAATGGCTTCGATGCGATCGATACTCACCTCACCCCGTTGATAAATCGTTAAGGTAAAGCCCAACAAGGCCGTGGGAAACACCAACCGCTCGACATAGAGAATCATGGCCACAAAATCCCCGACGGCGATCGCCCCATCAGCAATATCGCGTGCCCCAAATCCCAATAAAATCAGTAAACTGGCCCCGGCCAACCCCTGCAACAACGGAAACAGAGTGGTACGAGTCCGAGCCAAGGCCAAATTGCTCTCAAATAGCTGTTGATTCTGTTTAGCAAAGGCCCGCCGTTCGTTCTCCTCCTGGCCATAAATTTTAACCAACGCAATGCCGCTCATATCCTCCTGAATCAACTGACTCAGGCTCGATAGTTTCTCTTGCACATCCCGCTGTTCATCCCGTAGGCGTCCACTAAACACCCAAACGAGGATAAACATAAGCGGATAAATCAGCATCGATAGCAGCGTCAGCCGCACACTAATCGACAGCATCACCGGCAACGTCAACAGATAGGCAAAAATGGTATTGAGCAGACTCAACACCGCAAACCCGAGCAAGCGACGGAGATTATCCACATCACTCGTGGCCCGGTTAATCAAATCTCCAACCCGATTCCGAGAGAAATACTCAGCATCCATGTAGAGTAGATGTTGAAAAATCCGCTGTTTAAGGTCAAACTCCACCTGGCGGCCAATGCCGAACAAGAGCATCCGGGACAAAACCCGAATTCCCCACATAATGGATGCCAACAGTACAATCAGCCCCACATAGCCTAGGATACGGTCCATGCTGAGGGCCACTTCCAAGTCGTCAATTCCATCACGAATCAGCCAGGGAATATAAACCCCTAACCCGTTGACGATAAAGAGGGTTAGGGTTCCCAGGGCGACTTGTTTCCAGTGAGGTCGCAGGTAGGACAGGAGTTGTTTAAATTTCGATCGCTGCATCGATAACCAAGTGAGAGGAACAGTTTGACGGCTGCCCCAATTGTAACGAAACTTTAAGGGGTTCCTGAGTGATTGGCCCGAGTTACACTCGGTTTATTGGGAGTCATCAGAGATAAACCCCGGTAGCGGAATCTCCCCTAATCCCAACTCCTCCAACTTCAGAGCTTTGACACCGCCAGATTCGAGACGGCGTAACAGGGTCCGCAACTGAATCCAGACCAGGATTGCCGATACACCAGCAATGACCGCTGAGAAGCTATAGGCGAAGCCAGGAGGCATGGAGAAAAAGAGGAGAGACCCCGATAAAAACCCTGTGGCCCCCAGGGTAATCCCCAACAGTGGCACTTTCAGACGACTACCTTGGAGTAACACCAATAAGCGACTCGATCGCCGTTTTGACCAATCTTGTAGGGTTCCGACAAGAGTTCGATAAAAGGCATAGCAGCAGACGGCTGCCATAAGTAGGCTGGCAGCAATCAGGACATAAGGGGGATCAGAATAGAACATGAGGGTTAACGCAGGGGAGAGGGACTGTCTTGGAACGCTGTTCGTGGCACATCTCGTAGCCAGTCTGAGGCCACTTGCGAGGCTCGTTCGGCTGAGAACTCGGTGAGGGAGGTGATGGCGGCATCCCAGATGCGATCGGGTTTGATATCGTCTTTAATGAGATTCCACAGCCGTTGGACTTCTTCGGTATGGAGGCGATCGCCTTCGGTTAAAGCCAACAGTAACTGCTGCCGTAAAAAGCGACCTTCCTCAGACATCAGATATTGCAAGCCCAACTGTGCTGTCGGAATGATATCAAAGCTTTCGTCGGTCCGGGCAATTTCAATCAAGTTTTCTAGGCGTTTCCATTTAAACTTGCCATTTTGGAATAGCACATCCAACAGACGGCGACGCAGTTGGGGCGATTCTCCCCGCAGTAACTGCTGAGCAATATAGGGATATCCCAAATCAACAATCTTAAAGTTGGGGTCTAAGCTCAAGGCTAATCCTTCCTGAGTCACCACCGAGCGAATAATCAGGGCAAACTTCGCCGGAACCCGGAAGGGGTATTCGTACATTAACTCGGAGAAGCGATCGGTGACGGTTTTGATGTTAAAGTCCCGGACACTTTGGCCAACAATATCTCCAAGGACGAGTTCTAAGGCAGGAACAATGGGATAAATATCGGTTTCAGGTGCTAGAAATCCCAATTTAACAAAGGCATGAGCGAGGTCTTCATAATCTTTGTTGACCAGATGCACAATGGCATCGACTAAGGTTTCCTTCATCCAGGGATCGAGTTGATCCATCATCCCAAAGTCGATAAATGCCATCTGATTGTCTTTGGTGGCAAAGAGATTTCCGGGATGAGGATCGGCGTGAAAAAATCCATGTTCTAGTAGTTGTTGCAAACCACTAATAACGCCCACTTCAATAATAGCTTCAGCGTCAATTCCGGCTTGCCGAAGATTGGTTGTTGTCGTGAGTTTATAGCCGTGAATCCACTCTAAAACGAGGACTTGACGACTGGAATACTGCCAGTAGATTTCTGGGACTTTGACCCGAGGGTTATCGCGGAAGTTATAGGCGAATTTCTCGGCGTTATGCCCTTCGTTGACATAGTCAATTTCTTCAAAGAGTTTGATGCCAAATTCATCAACAACCAAAGTGAGATCGTGACCTAAATTCAGGGGTAGAAAGGGGCTGAGGAGTTTAGATCCCAAACGAATCAGGTATAAATCCCGAGTCAACCGAGGGAGAAGGTTAGGGCGTTGTACTTTAACGGCGACTTCTTCGCCGCTATAAAGACGGGCGCGGTAGACTTGAGCGAGACTGGCGGCGGCGATGGGACTGGGGGAAATATCCTGGAAGGCTTCATCGACGCTCATCCCCAAATCTCGTTCAAAGATAGCAAAGGCGACGCTGTTGCTGAAGGGGGGAAGTTGATCTTGTAACTTGACGAGTTCTTCGAGAAAGTCTTTGCGGATGAGATCGGGGCGGGTTGACAGGGCCTGTCCGACTTTGATGAATGTCGGCCCAAGATGAGTCAAAATTTTTCGCAGTTGCTGCGCTCGTTTGGATTTGTGAGCGGGTTCTCGCTTAAACCAATGGTCTAACTGAAGCCCAATGATAAATCCAGCAAAAAGCCAGATCACGACGAGCGATCGCCAGATGGCTTCCCAGGGACGGCGTTGGTAGTAACGCGCGATCGCGTCGGCGTCATAACGCTGCAAGCGACTCAGAGGATGGGGATTCACGCTAACTTACTATATCTCCAAAATAACGAATCAGGGCTGGGCCAAGACCGAAACCAAGATGACCTTTGCTTCAATGATGCTAACGATGTCTTGACACGTTAACAATTGTGCCACAATTGGAGCAGGGTTGGGATCGCTAAGCGGCCAACTTCTAGGTTTCAATAGGTTTGAGTCGCCCAGTTCGTCGCGGATCGGTTGGGCGGTCAGCGACGAGAATCGGTTGAGTTTTGGGTCATCGTGAACCCAGTCTTTTGTCGTCGAGGTGACGGGTCTTTATTTTAGGGAATTGCTTAGATTTCGGGCAAAACCGGACTCTCTTGTTCTGACTCAAACCGATTGATTTGGGTTGTATCTTGTGAGTCTTTGCGTATTACTGCCAATCGCTCAAGGCGTTATTGCTCGGGAACTGTGAGGGTCTGACACCACATCTATCGCTGCATACAATCGCTGCATACAATCGCTGCATACATTCCATACAGAGGTCTTGTTCCTCGACTTTGAACTCTTAGACGAACAGCGCCGTCTGATCGAGTTTTCAATGACAACTGTAGCAAAATAGTAGTAAAGTTAAAAGGCTCTCCTTGTAGGATAGAGTTTGATCGCCGAATCTTGGGATCAAACTCGAGAAATGTCTCAATCTCGGCCCTAGAGTTGGAGTGCAATCGCCCCGCTGCGAGTCTTTCCTCACGAGAGTTTTCGGATTTTATGACCTCTGTTGACCCTTACCACAATACCTCGACTTGGACAACCCTGTGGGATTCTCCAGAGGTGATTATGGTTATGGGAGTGAATCTCAGCCTAGCTATTTCGGGGTTTGTGCTGGCCTTTTATCTAACGCGGTTGCGTTGTCGTCTTGCGCGTTTGAGCGACTGGCTCCTAATCACGGAACAATATAGCCGCCAGTTGCTTCCCCTAGCCTGTAGCTGGCTGGGTGAACGGCATCAGGCCACCCAACAGTCGCGAGATCGCCTCGAACAGACTCAACGACGACTGCGACTGTTGCAACAATCTCTCTCCGTCATCATTTGGATTTTGCGTCGGCGGGGACGCATCCGCCAGTAAAATAAATTTTGCTAAGACTCGTACCATCAAGTTAGGGCCAAGCCCTAGACTAAAAAGACGGTTATTCAAGTTTCAAAGCTTTTCCCTTGTTCCTGTGACCTTTCGAGCGATCTAATGAGTGTATCCCCTCGTCATCCCTCCCGCCCCGAGACAGGTTTTGGGCGCGATCGCACCCCAGCCAATGCAGATTATCGGCAACTCAAGTTTGAGGATCTCACGCCGATGATGCAACATTACGTCGAAACAAAACAGCAGTATCCCAACGCCCTCTTACTCTACCGAGTCGGCGATTTTTTCGAGTGTTTTTTTCAAGATGCCATCACCGTATCCCAGGAACTTGAACTGGTTCTGACGAGCAAAGATGGCGGCAAAACCATTGGGCGAGTTCCCATGACCGGCGTGCCTCACCATGCCCTCGATCGCCATGCAACGGTTTTAGTAGACAAAGGTTTTGCCATCGCCATTTGTGACCAAATCGAAGATGCGGCCGCCGCCAAGAGCGAAAAACGCATGGTCGAGCGTCAGATCACCCGCGTACTGACCCCGGGAACCCTCGTCGAAGAGGGAATGCTCAGTGCCAGCCGCAACAACTTTCTAGCCGCCGTGGTGTTAGTCAAAGAGAAATGGGGGCTGGCTCACGCCGACATCTCAACGGGGGAATTTTTGACCACGGAAGGGCGAGGCCTCGAAACCTTAAACCAAGAACTCATGCGGTTGCAGCCCTCAGAAGTGTTGTTTCCCTCCTCAACCCCCAATCCCGGTCGTCTGATTCGCGCCGGAGAGTCAGGTGACGAGATTCCCGAAAGCCTACCGCGCCAGTTTTGCTATGCCCTACGTCCGCCGAGTTCCTTTGAAGCGAGTAATAGCCGTCAGCGACTCCTACACCGCTATCAGTTGCGATCGCTCGAAGGATTAGGCTGCGACCATTTGCCCATCGCCGTGCGAGCCGCCGGAGGACTCCTCGACTACCTGGAAAACACCTTTGAACAGGATGTGAGCGATCGCCGAGCCGGAGCCGCCCCAGGAAGCCGTAAACTACCACTGCAACGCCTGCGCAGCTACGCCATCGCCGATTATCTCATTCTCGATTCCCAAACCCGCCGTAACTTAGAAATCCTAGAAACCGTCCGCGATGGTGCGCGTCATGGCTCGCTCCTCTGGGCCATTGATCGAACCCGCACCGCCATGGGATCGCGGGCCGTACGACGTTGGTTGCTGCAACCCCTGCTCAACCAAGCGAACATTGAAGCTCGACAGGAGAGTATCGCCGAATTACTGGCTCATCCCAGCCTGCGAGAGAGCCTACAAGGGGGCTTAAAACAGATTTATGACCTGGAACGCCTAACCGGTCGTGCCGGGTCAGGAACCGCCAATGCGCGGGACTTGGTGGCGATCGCCGACTCGATTGTCAAACTTCCCGAACTCGCGGCCCTCGTGGCGGAGGCCCAATCTCCCTACCTGCGAGCCGTGGCTCAGGTTCCCGAAGCCCTCGAACAGTTGGGCCAGCGACTCCATAACGCCCTGGTTGAGAATCCTCCCCTGCATCTGAAAGAGGGGAACCTGATTCAGCCAGGAGTCAATAGCCAACTTGACGAAATGCGGGAAATGGTCGGCGGCGATCGTCAATGGCTGGCGGAGTTAGAAAGCCAAGAACGGCAACGAACCGGCATTAGTAGCCTCAAGGTGGGATTTAATAAAACCTTCGGCTATTACCTCGCCCTACCACGGTCCAAAAGTGATCTTGCCCCCGACGGCTATATTCGTAAACAAACCCTAACCAACGAAGAACGCTATATCACCCCCGATCTCAAAGAACGGGAGGCGCGGATTCTCACGGCCCAGGATGACCTCAATCGTCTCGAATATGAGATTTTCCTCGAACTGCGAGCTGAGGTGGGCGCCTTAGCCGAGGAAATCCGGCAGGTGGCGCGAGCCGTAGCTGCCCTGGATGTCTTAGCCGGTTGGGCGGAACTGGCCAATGATCAAGGCTATTGTCGGCCCAAGCTGGTGGCCTCTCGGGAAATTTCGATTATTCAAGGTCGTCATCCCGTCGTTGAACAATCGCTTCCGCCAGGGTTCTTTGTTCCTAATTCAGCCGAGTTAGGCTCAAGAGACGCAACCGCCTCAGCGGGGGAGAGTCGGGAGCGATCGCACCCTGATGTGATTATCTTGACCGGTCCTAATGCCAGTGGCAAGAGTTGTTACTTGCGACAGGTGGGACTGATTCAACTGCTGGCACAAACGGGTAGTTTCGTCCCTGCTGAGGCGGCGACCTTGGGGTTGTGCGATCGCATCTTTACCCGCGTCGGAGCCGTGGATGACTTGGCGACTGGGCAATCGACGTTCATGGTGGAGATGAACGAAACGGCCAATATCCTGAACCATGCTACAGAGCGATCGCTGGTCTTACTCGATGAAATTGGCCGAGGAACCGCCACCTTTGACGGCCTCTCCATTGCTTGGGCCGTTGCCGAACATTTAGCCAGTGACATTCGCGCTCGTACCATCTTTGCCACCCACTATCATGAACTCAACGAACTCGCATCCATTTTGCCCAACATTGCCAATTATCAGGTGACGGTGAAGGAGATGCCCAACGAGATTATCTTTCTGCATCAAGTGCGTCCAGGGGGCGCTGATCGCTCCTATGGCATTGAAGCCGGGCGTTTAGCTGGATTACCCCCGTCGGTGATTGATCGCGCTCGTCAGGTGATGGGCCAAATTGAGCAACATAGCAAAATCGCCCTGGGATTGCGTCGGGGTGGCTCTGGGCCATCTTCAGGGGTGGGTGAAGCTAGAGGACGCTATTCGAGTCAACGTCAAGGGGAGAGTCAGGAGCGTCCCCGGCTGCAACAACTCGATATCTTCAGTAATCGTTCAAGCTAGGATAGTCAACCTAAATCGTGATGATACAACCTAAACTTCGCCTGGTTTTGCGCCCACTCATGCCTCTATCCTGGGGCTTGGGGATACTGTTGCTCAGTGTTTGCACTCCTCTATCCCCGGCGTTGGGCGAGTTTGTTCCCCCAGATCGCGGCACTCCAGGGCGTTTAGAGGGAGCCGGAACTCGATGGAGCGATCCGAGTCAAGCTGAACCTCGCGATCAGCCCCTGTTTGATACAGTCCGAGGGAGTTGTGCCTCTAGGCCGGACGTGAATGCAAGGCCGTTAACCCTATTGGTTCCTCCTGATACTTTGGGGATTACTTTGCAGGAGTATCCTCGCTTTTTTGTCTATGTGCCGCCGTTACCCGAAGAGGCGAAGTTAGAGTTTGCGGTGACGGAATGGGAGTATCTGAACGGTGAGGGGGACGAGGAGATCCGCGATCGCGAGGTGTATGTTGGTCAAGTGTCGCCTCCTGAAGAGGGTGGCATTGTGCCGTTAGCGCTGCCCCAGGAGGATGACGAGGGCAACCCGGTGACTCCTTTGGCGGTGGGTAAGGAGTACACCTGGTTTGTGCGGATTCTCTGCAATCCTGAGGCTCCGACGAGTTTTGGTCCTGATATTTGGCGTGAGGCCTGGGTGACACGGCTGGCCCCCACCGCTGAGTTTGCGGCGGAGTTGGAGGAAGCATCTCTATCGCAACAGGTGGGACTGTTGGCGGAAACGGGGGTTTGGTACGATGCGCTCGATCGCCTGGCGCAGTTGCGATCGCGCTCCGATGAAGACGAGTCCAATGTCGAACAACGTTGGCAACAGTTCCTAGATTGGGTGGAACCTCAATAGTGGAACCTGAATGGCAACCCCGAAAATGGCAACCCCGAAAATGGCAACCCCGAGGTGGTGCGTTCCGGCAGCTTACAACTGATCGGTGAATCCCCAAACCTGTTGCAAGCCGGAACACACCCTACCCCCTCTTGCCTCTTGCCTCTTGCCTCTTGCCTCTTGCCTCTTGCCTCTTGCCT
>SIHH01000316.1 GCA_004299065.1 Phormidium sp. SL48-SHIP
TGAATATGGCGGCAACGAAAACGGTAGACGAGGACGAGTAGGGCGATCGCCCACTAAATACGACGGCCCTAAATACGACGACCCTAGGTCGATGAGTGTCCCCAGTCTGGAAATAGGCGTTGACATTGCCATTGTCCGTCAACCTGTCGCCACCGCAGTAACTGGTGAGCTGAAGCCCCCAGCAGATTGCTCGATTGTCCGATCGCCGCTCGGGGAGCGACGGTGGCCAGGGAAATGGCCGTTTCGATGTCACACAGGCCCCAGTTGACGAGGTTAAGAGCGCCATCGAGGAGCGATCGCGTGGTTCCGGCCAAGGTTCCATCGGCCAGTCGCGCGGTTCCCTGTTTGACCTGGATTTCGCGGCAATCCCAGGGATAAACGCCATCGGGGAGTCCCAGGGGTGCGAGAGCATCACTGACGAGAAACAGATGCTCAGGAGCGGCGTTGAGCAATAGCTGTAACATCATCGGACAGATATGTTCTCCATCAGCAATCACCCCACAGGAGATCCCCGATCGCAGCAAAGCGGCCCCCAGCAAACCGGGTTCTCGGTGATGTAGGCCCCGCATGGCATTAAAGGCATGAGTCACCATAGTGGCTCCTTGGTCAAAGGCTTGATTCGCTTGGGCGGCTGTGGCCAAGGAATGGCCCAGACTGACGCGAATCCCGCGCCGTTGCAACTCGGCGATCGCCTCACCAGTGGGATCGAGTTCAGGGGCCAAGGTCATCAGGCTCACCGTTGCCCCACCTGGGCCTAACACTCGTTCGAGGTGATCTCGGGTTAGGGGCAACAAATACTCTTGGGGATGAGCGCCCCGTTTTTGCGGGTTTAAACAGGGGCCTTCTAAATGGAGTCCTAACACCTGAGCGGTTGGGGCGTGGGGGAGTTGGCGGGCCATAAAGGTCTCAAAGGTGGCGATCGCGGTGCGAAACCTCTCGGGGGAGGTGGTGACGAGGGTGGGGAGATAGGCATCGACGCCCGCCTGCCAGAGATAGCGGCTGATGGCCTCTAACTCGGGCAGATGCTCCGGGGTCACATCGGGAAAGGCCAAGCCTAAAGCACCGTTAATCTGGAGATCGCAACCTCCGAGGGAAATCCAGTCTTCACCGCAATCGAGATGGGTTCCTGGGGCATTTAGGGGGTGCTGTGAGGATGTTGGAGAGGGGGTTGGTATGGCTGAAGTCGGACCAATGGCGGTAATGCGTTGCTCGTCTAGGGCGATCGCCTGGGGTTGCCCCGATGAGGTCCCCTCGGGTCCCTTGTATCCCGGCACATTGCCCCGAATAATCGTTACAGCCATGGTTCCACTCTCGTCTGAGTACGACTCAGCCATTCTATCAATGACCAGTTCTAGCCCCGATCGCGCCCCCAATCAACCCCAAATCGGCATCATTATGGGGAGCGATTCCGACCTGCCGACCCTGAATGCTGCCATTGAGATTTGCCAACAGTTTCAGGTTCCCCATGAAGTGGCGATCGTCTCGGCGCACCGCACCCCTGAGCGTCTGTTTGACTACGCCAAAACCGCTCATGAGCGAGGGTTAAAGGTAATTATTGCCGGGGCCGGAGGAGCGGCCCATTTACCGGGGATGGTGGCGTCCTTAACGCCTCTACCCGTCATTGGCGTTCCGGTCGCCACCCGCCATTTAGGGGGTCTCGACTCCCTCTATTCCATCGTGCAGATGCCTCGGGGGATTCCCGTGGCGACCGTGGCGATCGGCAATGCCCAAAATGCCGGGTTGCTGGCCGTACAGATCTTAGCCAGCCAAGATCTAGCCCTGCTGCAACAGGTCCAACAGTATCGTCAAGATCTCAAAACATCAGTTCTGGACAAACAAGAGCGGCTCGATGACCTCGGTGCCGCCGCTTATCTACAGCAAAAAAATAGTTAGGCATATCTTCACCTAACCTGGCGATTCTGGCGGGAGTTTCGCCAAGAAATCGGCAAAAATCAGCAAGTTTTCCCAGAGATTCCCGGCGATCGCCAACACAATGTATTGTCTGATACAGAATAAACCCTACGAGAATTGGTGCAATCAGTGTGACTCAACTGCACAACTCCGCTTCTCAATCTCAACGGGAGCGCAAGGGTACACAAGCTTGAGCTTTGGACGCCATCAGAGATTGCCGAGTGTTCCCAGCGCGAGTGTGCTGTGTCGGAAACCGATCCATTTGCTTAATCTCAATCCAAAGTCTAAAACATGACATCTAAGATTACCCTCAGATCACGACATGGAGCGTCACCGGGGCGAGTGCGCGGCAGCAACCGTAACTCAGCCTTGGTAAAACTCCTGACCCTTGGCCGCCGAGTTCCCATTTATTGGCTCGCCTGTATTCCTCTAACCGCTTTAATTTTAGGCGTTTGGGACTTAGCGGCAACCGCCGCAGATCCCCAAGGGATTGAAGTTCTCGAAGAGGTTGACGCGGCCTACGTTCAAGGTGTCCTCAACACCGTTTGGATTCTCGTCGCCTCCGTGTTGGTTATTTTCATGAACGCGGGTTTCGGAATGCTCGAAACCGGGATGTGTCGTCAGAAAAATGCCGTCAACATCCTCTCGAAAAACCTGATTGTTTTTGCCCTAGCCACAATTGCCTACTGGGCGATCGGATTTTCTCTGATGTACGGTGAAGGAGCCACTGGTGAAGGCTCAACAGCCTTCATTGGCTTCGGCGGTTGGTTCCTCAGCAGTGGAGATCCCGCCACCTACGGACTCGATCCTTTCCCCGGTGGTCTGCCGATTTCGGTCTCCTTCTTATTCCAGGTGGCGTTTGCTGCAACCGCCGCCACCATCGTCTCAGGAGCTGTCGCCGAGCGGATTAAATATGATGCTTTCCTGATTTTCAGCCTCTTGCTGACGGGAATTTTCTACCCCATTTCGGGCCACTGGGTGTGGTCAGGGAATGGAATGCTGACCTCCTTTGGTCCTGAAGGTGCTTGGTCGTTCGGAGACTTCGCCGGTTCGACGGTGGTTCACTCCGTCGGCGGTTGGGCCGCCTTAGTGGGAGCTTCCATTCTCGGCCCTCGGATGGGTAAATATGAAGATGGTCAGCCCCGCGCAATTCCCGGTCATAACCTCAGCCTGGCCACCCTCGGCTGTCTGATTCTCTGGATTGGCTGGTTTGGCTTCAACCCAGGTTCTGAGTTAGCAGCTACATCGAACATTGCCTATATTGCGGTCACCACCAACCTCGCTGCGGCAGCGGGTGGGGTAACCGGAACCTTTACCTCTTGGTTTCGCGATGGTAAGCCAGACCTCTCGATGACCATTAACGGTATCCTGGCTGGATTGGTTGCCATTACCGCCGGTTGTAATGTCATGCCCTACTGGGGTGCGGCTCTCACCGGTGCTATTGGCGGGATTCTGGTCGTGTTTGCAGTCTCCTTCTTTGACCGAGTTGTCAAAATTGACGACCCTGTTGGCGCGATTTCGGTTCACCTGGTTAACGGAATCTGGGGAACCCTAGCCGTGGGGATCTTCGGCGGTGGCAACTTCATCGCTCAACTGATTGGTGTTCTAACAATTGGTGGCTTCACCGTTGTCCTGAGTTTCATCTGTTGGTATGCCGTTGGGGCCGTCGTCGGTGGTATTCGCGTCGGCGAGGAAGAAGAGTTCAACGGTCTCGACATCGGCGAACATGGCATGGAAGCGTATCATGGTTTCTTGAAAGAAACGGCTATGGGCGGAATGTCCTCATCTAAGTCGAGCGGTATGCCCTAGTCGTATCGGCATCGTTGATTCGATTGAATCTGGCTTAATTCGGTTTAATTCCCCTAAACAACCGGTTTCACGTTTCACTGTGGAGCCGGTTGTTTTCTGTTGTACCCTCATCGCCTACCGAGGCCGACCATAACAGTACGCCCCTTGCCTCTTGCCTCTTGCCTCTTGCCTCTTGCCTCTTGCCTCTTGCCTCTTGCC
>SIHH01000035.1:0-2976 GCA_004299065.1 Phormidium sp. SL48-SHIP
ATTTCATCAAAAACAGGTTTAACAAACCCAAACCCTCGTCGGGTGAGCAATTTATTGCCCACCCGACGTTTTGTTGAGGATTTCCCCCTATTCCCGGTTCCCTATTCCCTATTCCCTGTTCCCTATTTCCCCCCTATTCCCTCGCGATCGCCACACAAGTGGCCAAATCCGCCTCAGTTTTCACCGCTTGAGGAGTGATATGAGTGGCACTGCTACGATAGCCTCGCGCCCGTAATCGCGCCAATAATTGCTCACGGGGCAACATATCCCGGCCACTACGGCGGCCAATCTCACCAAGGCCGTAAAAATAGGGGGGTAAGTCGGCTTCGGCGATCATCGTTTGCAAGAGCTTTACTCGCGAGGGCCAACCTTGCTGCTGGGCTAAAGTCTGCATTCGGTGCAGGTACTGGCGATCGTGAAGCGCTCCTAACCACAGGGGGCCACTGAGAACCCGAGACTGTCCATCTCGTGAACAGGGGGAGATACGCCCCAATTGTCGCCAGGTGACAGTTTCATATTCGCCGCAGTCATGACAATAGGCTAAAAAGCCATAGTTGGCTTCCGTTAACTGTTGTCCGCTCACCAGTCGCAACATCACCCGATAGACAGAGTGAGCATAAAGCGAAAATAACGGTATGACTCCCAATCCCTTGCTGGCCGCCTGCTGCTGGGTGCTACCAATAAGCAAGCGTAACCCCTGTTCATGGCCACTGGGATGCGATCGCCCGTAAGCACCATACACCCGCAGACTCTGTTCCCGTTCGTGACCCGTGGCGGTGCGGCCATCGGTACTGGTGAGATAGACGAGTCCCCCCAGGCGAACCGCCCAGAGACTGGTGTTGAGAAAGGGAACCGGCGAGCCAAAACTATCGACATCGACGAGATCATAGTAGTCGCGGCGATCGTAGCATTGGAAAAACACCCGGTTGGCATCTCGGTGCTGAATTTCCCCGGCCTGGGCCGCCAACATTGGCCCTAAGTTCTCCTGGAGAATCCCATTCATCTCGGGATTTCCTTCGTTAGCTAGAACCCAATCCGCGCCGCCTTCGAGCCAATAGCGCAGCGATCGCACCCCACAGCCGGCCATACTATCAAGGACTCGCAACTGGCCGCGATCGCCCTTCTCCAACTGGGCCGCCAGAATCGCCAAATCCCGCCCAACCTGGCTAGTACGGCGATAAAATCCTTGACCAACCTTAAAGCTGGCCCCCCCTTCGCGATGGCTCATCTCAGCCTCAGTCATGACAAGTTAACCCAGTTATTAACCCAGTTAAAGCGGATCATCGTTGACAACTTACTGGCTGACATTCTTACCCCTACATCTCGACCCTGATATCTTGACGGTCTAAGAACATATGGTATAGTCGAGCCAAGTTTTGGAGACGTCTCGGAACTCTCCCCAACGCTTCTGGTTCCCTAGCCCCATTGAAACCGCTTAAGATTCAATGACCTCCCAATTTACCTCAAACCTCAATCCTGATGAAATCAAAGACTTGATTTCCCAGCTTTCGGCCGAGAACGTCACCGACCTCAAAACCGGTTTAGAACATTGGTTGGATACCCCCGACTCGTCTGCGAGGGAGGGAGTCGGCTTGAGCGCCTCTCCAGAACCCTATGAGCTAGAGGAGCGACATTCGCTCTAATCTTGGCTCTAATCTTGGCTCTAATCTTGGCTCTAATCTTGAATGTACTCTGTCCCTGAGAGGAGTGCCGCCTCAGCCTTAACAAACTCTCGTCCGAGATAGAGAGCATGATCCAAATAGGTTAAGGGGGCGGGATCGGCTTGTTCCGTGATTTTCATACCCAGTTCTTTGGCTGTTCTCCCTCGATAGATAGCAGTTGGCCGGCGTTGCGCCCCTCCCTGACAGGGAATCGGCTCTCCCGTGTCGGGGTCTACGGCTAACCCTTGATCGTTGATGTCATTACTATAATGCTCAGCGCAGATTAGCCCCGCTTCACGGTCCAGATAAATTAAAAAATAGCCCGCTGGATCAAGGTTGATAAACCGCTTGGAGAGTTCATCGTCAAATGCGGCTAGGTCGTCGCGGCTATACGTCTTAGAAATCATCATTGTATCGGGATTAAATTTGCTGAACTCACTATCTTAGCCGATGATTGCGGCTAAAACAAGGTCGGACATCCAGTAATCATTAAAAGAAGTTTAAGAAATGTAATAGTTCCCCAAACTCAGTTTTTCTATGCCAAGATGGTCGTCGCTTGGGTTGAAACTATCCCCACGACCCATCAATAACAATAAGCCTGCCTACGTAAACCTTGCGTTGTCTCTTTATAAAAGACGTTTACGTATTCCTCGGATCGAGGAGGCTTTACTATCGTGAATTGGTTTAATCCCTATCGTTGCCGAACCGGGTTAGTCACGCTAACCCTGAGCCTTATTGTCCTATTGAGTCTCCTCATCTGGGACAGTCAGCCGGCTTGGGCTCATCGTCCTCATCATGTGGTGACTGACGTTCAAGTCTCCCCTAGATTTAGCGAGGATCAAACCCTCTTTATTCTCGTCCGTAACAACTTATATAAATCGATCGATGCAGGGAACTCCTGGCAACGACTGGTCGACGGACTCGATAGCGCAGGACTGTCGGGATTGGCTCTATCGAAGCAGAGCCGCGATCGCTTATATCTAAGTACCCGAGGAAATGGGGTGTATCGCTCCAACGATGGCGGTCTGTCTTGGACGCAACAGGTGAATGGCTTAAGCCGCCTTGAGCTTGAGGCGATCGCCGTCTCCCCGAACAACGAAAATCTGCTCCTCGTAGCCGGCCATGATGGAGGTCTCTATCGTAGCGAAAACGGGGGAGAGCAATGGCAATCGGTTTGGATGGAGAACCAACCCATCACCAGTTTGAGCTTCACCCCAGACAATCCTCAAGTGATCTTTGCCGGGACCGCCGAGGGAGAGGTGCATCGCTCTGATGATGCTGGCATAACTTGGGTTCGTAGCAGCCAACTTAATGA
>SIHH01000035.1:3076-21966 GCA_004299065.1 Phormidium sp. SL48-SHIP
AATGAAACTGGGGCAATTACGGCGATCGCGCCCTCTCCCGACTTTAGCCAAGATAATCAGCTTTGGCTGGGAACCGCAACAGCCGGGGTGTTCTATAGCGGCGATGGCGGAAATCAGTTCGCGGCCATCGACTCAGATTTACCAGATTTACAGATTACAGATCTCTTGGCCCTGGCCCCAGCGGGGGGACAACCTCAGTTGCTGCTGTCAACCTGGGATGCGGGCTTTTTTCGCTCCGACGATGGCGGCCAAACCTGGAACCCGGCCCAAGGGGAGTTAGCCAAAGATGGTCAAGCTGATGAACTCGAAGAACCTCACTTTTATGGCTTAGCCACCTCCCCCACGGCCTTAGCTGAGGGCTATGTCTTTATGGGGGGGTTTAATAGTCTCTATCGCTCTGAAGATGGGGGGCAACAATGGCAACAGCTCGAAACTCTCTCGCCGGACATTGTCATGGCCTTTGATATTTCCCCCAACTACAGTCAGGATCAGACCCTGGCGTTGGGAACCTATGTTAATGGCCTTTATCTCACCAAGGATGGCGGTCAGAGTTGGCAACGCCCCAGCCGAGGTCTGCATCTGCCCTGGTTTACGAATAACTTTAATCAGCCGCATCAAGACCCGCGCCGTTACTTCCATGTCGCATTTTCCCCGAACTACGCCAACGATCAAACCCTCTTTGCCTCGGTTCTCTGGACGAAACTACTGCGATCGACCAATGGGGGCCTGTCTTGGCAGGTGCTGGCCCTACCATCGGAAACGCGAGGGGTGACTCTGGTGGTCTCTCCGAACTTTGCTGAGGATGAAACGGTCTATGTGGCCGGACAATATGGCAAGTTTTTTCGCTCCGACGATGGCGGTCGTCATTTCCAAACCGTGGCGGATATTGGTGCCCCTGGTGGCAATGATGCCCCCTCCTTTGTGGCGTCCCCCAATTTCATTGAGGATGGGATCTTACTGGCCACTGGACCGGGAGGGATTTATCAATCGAGCGATCGCGCCGAAACCTGGACTCGTCTTACCTCAGACCCGGCCTGGGACACCCGCCGCAATCTGCAAATTGCCATCTCTCCCAACTATGCAGCCGATGGAACGATTTTTGTCGGGACCAATGCTGGGGTCTTTTGGTCAGCGGATGCCGGTGCATCATGGCAACCGTTGGCAGGGTTAGCAGACTTTGCCGATGACTATATTGAGGCTATGGCTGTCTCGCCGGAGTTTGAGAGCGATCGCACCCTCGTTACCAGTATCCGAGGTCGGGGACTCTGGCGCAGTCTCGATGGCGGTCAGAGCTTTACTCAGATTGGAGATAGCAAACTTCTCTTTTCAAAACTCAACGGGATTCCCTCGGCCGGGATGGCGATTCAGTTTTCCCCCAACTACGGCCAAGACAACACCCTCTACGCTATGGGAGATCCCAATACGGCTCTCTATCGCTCTCGGGATCAAGGGTTGACTTGGGAAACGCTCAGAGTGCCGGATCTGCAACTGGCGGCTCCTAGCTTCGTTGAACAGGGACAAATTTACGCGCAAGTCTATCGCGGCCGGATTCTCCGTTTTGGCCTCGCTGCTGCTTTAGGACTGGTGAGTTATGTGGCGTTAAGCTGGTTCACTCGTCGCCGGACGTTGCCGATGCCCCGTGCGGTGATTCCTGTGATTGGAACGGTTGTTATCTTTAGTAGCTCTCTGGTGATTCTGTTCAAGTAATTCCCGCTGTTGGTAGCGTTTCTGGGGCGATCGCGTTTCACGTTATTGAGTTTGCCATGTTTATTATCTTACCCATTCTGGCTTGGGGCGGCTTCTTCCTCATCCTACAACAGCACCACCGTCATCCTTGGCGGGAGGCGCTGCTGCGATCACTGGTGATCTGGGGGGTCACGCTAACGGTGATCACCGAACTGTTGAGCGGCTTAGGGCTATTTACTCCTCTCGGGGTTGGAATCGCCTGGCTGCTGGTGATTGGACTCTGTACTTTCGTGATGCGTCGCTATGGGGGCTTAAGGGTGAGTTCAGACCCCGCCTTGGTGAAACGGAAGCCGTTTCGTTGGCCATTGCCCCTGTTTCCCTCCCTTTTGCTGGCTGGGGTGGCTTGGATTGTGGTGATAACAGCCGGGTTGGCGATCGCCTCGGCCCCCAATAACCCCGACTCGATGCGCTATCACCTCAGTCGGGTGATGCATTGGCAACAACATGGCACGGTTGCCCATTATCCCACTCATAGTCTCAAGCAACTCTATCAAAATCCTGGCTCAGAATTTGCGATTGCTCAGTTTCAGCTTCTCAGTGGTGGGGATTATTTTGCCAACCTGGTGCAATGGGGCAGTATGGTGGTTAGCCTCGTGGGGGTGTCCCTGATCGCTCGACAACTGGGATGCGATCGCCGAGGACAGATCTTGGCTGTGGTGTTCTGTGCCACCCTCCCGATGGGGGTGTTACAAGCCGCCAGTACCCAAAATGATTACGTGGTTGCCCTGTGGTTGGTCTGCCTGACTTACTTTACATTGCTGATGCTGCATGTTGGCGTGACGGTGTCTACGGCCGTCTATATCGGGGCCAGTTTGGGGTTGGCTATCCTCAGTAAAGGAACGGCCTATATTTATGCCTTTCCTCTTTGTCTCGGCTTGTTGGTTTGGACGATTCAACAAAAGCGTGGCCGCGTCTGGCAATTGGGAGGTTTGGCAGCGGCGATCGCTCTCCTCTTAAATCTTGGACATTATCTACGCAATCTTGCCTTAACCAGTTCCCCTCTGGGGGTGAATGTGGAGGCAGAAACAAATAATATCCTCTCTCTACCAGTTTTCATTACCAGTATCTTAAAACAACTCTCACTTCATGCAGATTGGGTGCGGGCTTTACAGTTGCAAGATTGGATTGTTCCCACCACAGGACTAACTGAAAAAGTCATCAGTATTATTCATGATCAGTTAGGATTAGACATTAATAATCCAGCTCTGCTCAGTCCGAAAGTCAGTCGCTTTTATGTCCCCGCCATTTCTCAATATGAAGATACCAGTGGGAATCCGATACATATCATTCTCATTGCTGTAGCACTTCTCATCCTAGTGAGCCGCAAATCCCTACGCAAACAGTCCTATTTAGCTGAGGGGGCAATCCTCTTGGTTACCGGGTTTTTAATCTTTTCCTTTCTGTTGACTTGGTCACCTTGGCGCAGTCGCTTACATTTGCCCTTGTTTGTCTTGTTTTCTCCCCTGGTTGCCACGATATTGGTTCGGACTTTTCCACCAATCGTGACGGGCTGTATTGCTTTGATTTTACTGCTGTCGATTCAACCCTGGCTGTTTAATAATCAATTTAAGTCGCTCTTGGCAGAAAAATCTCTCTTTAATACTCCCCGCATTGAGCAATATTTCATGAGTCAAGGTCATCTCCAAGATCCTTATCAAGCCATGATGACTGAGCTGGATACTCTCAACGGCGGTTGTTACAACGTTGGTATTGGTAGTGAAAGCTTCTGGTTTGAATATCCTCTATGGATACTTTTACAGCAACATGGAGGACCGAACAGTCACCTCTACCATGTTGCGGTTGATAATCCGTCAAATCAGGCCAGGCTCAGCACTCACCCGCTCTCAGGAGCAACTCCAGTGCCTTGTGCTGTCGTCTTCCTTCAGCAAGACTCTAACGCGACGTCCCCAACCCAACTCACAACGGAATATGGACTCTATGAGTCGGTTTGGGCAACGCCTATTTCTGACAATAAGGGAACTCTTACACTGTTAACACCAAACTAATACCATTTTTGAAAATGCTTGCTATATACCTGAAACCGAGGAGGGCGAACAGCCATCCCTTCCTGGGAGGGGTTAGGGGTGGGTTCCCCGACAGACATCTATAGCACGACTTCTGAAAATTGGTAGAAGATTTTCTTAAGATATTGCTTTTTGTTGACTCATTTTTCTTGACAATATGACTTATTTAGTGTCACCTCAACACCTGCGCGAGCAACTTCGTCGTCAAAAAAATGCGGCGATTCAAGCTTACTTTCGGCAGCGGATTTATTCTAACTCAGAGCCAGAGAAGATTTGGGGGCGATCGCAACCTATGCGCATTCTCTTGATTCTCAGCCATATGCGATCGGGATCTTCTTTATTCACTCATATTTTGACCCATAACCCCGCCATTCTGGGCTATGGTGAAACTCACATCACTTACCAAACTCCCCAAGATTTCAAGAAACTCATCACCGATGTATATTGGCAATGCCACGACTTTAGAAAACTCAGTGATCTAAAACAGCTCAGGATGAACCATCAATATGTCTTAGACAAGGTTCTCCACAACCACTTACTCTCAGATCTTGCCCTCCTCAATCATCCCCAAGTCTCGATTATTTTTCTGATTCGAGAACCCGCTCCGAGCTTGGTTAGCCTACAAAAGTTAAAGCCGTATTTGAGCGATCGCCAACGATTTGACTACTACAAAAAGCGCCTCATTCAACTCGGAGAATATGCAAAATTTCTAAACAACAAGGAGCGCAGCCTATGGGTTACTTACGAGCAACTCTTACATCAAACTCAACCCGTTTTAACTTGCCTAAAACAATTCCTAGAAACTGATTCAGGATTTTCTGAACAGTATCAACTGCTCAAAACAACAGGAAAAAAAGGAGTCGGGGATTCTCAAGCAAAAATCAAGTCTGGCAAGATTATTCGCGATTCAAATGCGCCTATCGTCTCACTCCCCCCGGACATTGGCGAGGAAGCCGAGGCGATTTACCAGCAAACCTGCCAAAATTTATCAACCTACTGCACGGCAACTGTTTCTCTTGAATAAAAATCAGGAAAAACATAACGAAAAAGAATGAAGTTTCCAGAGTAAAATCAACCGCCGTAACACCAATGACTATTGATAAAATCAACCCTCAGAACACCATGAATGAACTAGATAAACAAAATCTTCACACACAAGACTCTCGCAGGATATCGACAGACACCAACCTGGTTTACCCATCATCCTCCGTACAAGCCACAGAAACCTGTTCTCTATCAATCATGGTCGCTCGGACGGATTTAGCGTTTATGATGCACACCATCCCCCATCTCGTTCGTGGCTGCAACTTCCCCTTCTTCAAACGGGTGTTAGTCATGGATACAGCACCCTTATCCGGTGATAAGGTCAATCGGCCTGGTGTGGGAACAATGGAGGATTTGCGAGCCGCTTGTCAGAAACTCATTGATGAGGGGGTTATGGATGAGGTCATTGAGATGGATTACTCTGAACCCTATCGGCGTGAACTCTATAAAAAACACTTCGGGATCTCAGAGATTCGTCCAACCCACAACTATAAAGGGTATCCTGTTCTCGGCTCAATCTTTGCCATTGAACATGTTCCTGGAGATTACATTGTTCACTTTGATAGTGATATGTTACTCCATCAACAGCCTGGATTTAATTGGATTGAATTGGGGATGGATTTACTTCAGCGTCGTGATGAGGTGATGTTTGTTCGTCCGTTTACCGGCTTTCCTTTGCCGAATGAAGACCAATTTCACCAAACTCAGTCTTATGACTACGACCCAGAAGGCTTTTATAAATTCACCTTCTTTAGTAGCCGGGCCTTTCTGCTGCAACGGACGAAATTTGAACGCTTACTCCCGATGCCGGTTTTATGGCGACGCTTTAAACGCAAGTGGCTCTGTAAGTTACCTCCTCGCGTTCTCACTAGCATTAACAACTGGACGGGCCGGGGAAAGTTAGACTCTTGGGAAGTTATCGTCTCTAACAAACTCAAAAAAGTCAATTGCGTGCGAGCCACCCTCGCTCATCGAGAAGCCTGGACCCTACATCCAACTCAGCGCGGCCCAGAATTTATCAATAACCTCCCAAGTATTCTCGATCGCATTGAACGCGGGCAAGCACCGAGGGAACAATCAGGCTATTATGATCTACAACTGGAATACTGGCTCTAGGGAAAACCCCGGTCAGGTGAGTCTCTGCTGGTTCTCTTGTCATTCATTGACAATCGGGCTATAATTTGCTGGACAAGCGTGGCTGATGCTATCCAATTCAACGCGATCGCATCACATCACATCTAAGTCTTGAAACCACACCAAAGGGATAGCGGCGGCTAAAGCTAAAGACTCCCTTTGGTGTCTTGTCCTGTTCTCCTTGCATGATTCTAATCTAACAATGAATCAATCCAAACAACATTTGAAAACAATTGCAGTTTGGCAACCCTATTTTATGGGAGGAGGGGCAGAAGCCGTCAGCCTCTGGATTTTAGAAGCATTATCCCCCCACTATGATGTCACGCTCTTTACCTTAAATTCAATCGATTTAGAGCGTTTAGATATTCTCTACAATACGCATTTAACGCAACAAAATATAACCGTTAAATCCCTCTTGCCCGACGCCTTAGATACGGGGCTGGTTAAACCCTTAATCGCCAACATTTCCAAAGTTCGCTCAGGGTTGATTCACTGGTCAGTGCGAGTCTTTAAGGAACTCACCCAAGACTATGACTTAGTTTTGTCAACTTACAACGGCTTAGATATGGGACGGCCGGGGATTCAATATCTCCATTGGGTTCATGTCGTTGACCCCAATCCCAAAACCATGAAACGATGGGGAAAAATCTTGATGAAAATCTCTGATTTTTCCAGAGAGCGCCTCCAGAAAAACATCACTTTAGCCAATTCCCAACATACCGCTAAGACAATTAAACAGGCCTATGGGATCGACTCTCGTATTGTCTATCCTCCGGTTGTGAGTGAAATTGAGGCGATTCCCTGGGAGGAGAAAGAAGACTCATTTCTCTGTAGTGGTCGCATTGTTGTCCCCAAACAACCCCATCAAGTGATTGAAATCTTGCAACAAGTGCGCGATCGCGGCTTCGATGTTAAGCTACAGATTACCGGCGGCGGTGGGGGCGCTTACCAACAGTCCTATGAACGGCGCATCAAGAAGATTGCAGCCCAGAACTCAGACTGGATTCAAGTCTATCAGGATTTACCCTACAAAGACTACCTCAAAATTCTCGCTCGCTGTCGCTATGGACTGCATCAAAAACCGGAACCCTTTGGTATTTCAGTCGCCGAAATGGTCAAGGCCGGTATGATTCCCTTTGTCCGCAACAAAGGTGGACAAGTCGAAATTGTGGGCCAACAGCATCAGGAACTCCTCTATCATCGACAACCTGATGCGGTTGAAAAGATTGTCGCTGTTCTGGAAAATCAAGAGAAACAACAGAGCCTCCTCAAGTCCCTCAAACAGCAGCAAGATCTCTTTTCGGTAGAACAGTTTATGAAAGAGATTCAGAATGTTGTCGCTGACTACTTTCAGGAATCCGAGTAACGTCCGGTTCAAGGGAATACGTGAGATACTATTGGTAGGTGAAGAGCAACGTGGTTGATATTGTTAACTATCATGTGAGACATTCGGTCAATATCGGTGATTTAGTCTCGTCTCCATTGAGTTATTTTGAGATTCCTGGATATCACCTTGAACTTAAAGACATTGATGAGTTGCTACAACAACCTCCTGGCCCCCATCATGTGATTATTGGTGGTGGTGGTTTGTTATTTCCACGCTTCCTTGAGAATCTGCAACAACTCCAGCAACAGCCTCAGCCGGGACGGGTGATTCTCTGGGGAGTCGGACAACAATCCTATGATAATCCCTCCGAGTCTTGGCGCAACTTTGACTATGCACCCTATCTTGAGGGCGTTGATTTAGCGGGGGTTCGTGATTATGATGTTGGCTTACCTTGGCTTCCCTGTGCCAGTTGTATGCACCCGGAATTTGACCGCCCTCGTTCTCCGAAACATGAGATGGTGGTCTTTTCTCACAAGAAATTCCGTCTCAACCTGAAGGGGTTGCCAACCTTTAGTAATGAACAGGTTGATTTTCGCGCCGTTTTGGACTTTTTAGGCTCAGGTGAAACGATTATTACCAGTTCCTTTCATGGGGCATATTGGGGAACCTTGTTAGGACGAAAGGTGTTGGCGTTTCCATTTAGTAGTAAGTTTTATGGCTTAAAGCATCGTCCAGGATTCTATCCTGTGGAACGCTGGCGACCGAAAAAGTATAAGATATCGTTGTTCGGGAAGACGCTCTACCAAAAGTTTTCCCAAGATTGGTTTCAATGTCAGACTGACAATTGGCAAGATTATCTTCACGATTGTCAGTCGTATCCCGAGAGTTTAGAGGAATGTCGAGAGCAAAATCGGCAGTTTTATCAACAAGTTGTTGAGTTGGTGAATGGTTCATCACTCGGCTAAGGGCGAACAGCAGCTTAACGATCGCTCGCTGAACACCGTTCGCCCCTACGGTGATTGGCCATTATCCATTAGTCTCAGAGGTTGCGGGAAGGCGTTTTTGTAGGGAGTCACTACGTTTTTGGGCAACGGAGTTGTCGGGTTCCCGTTTTAAGACCTCTTGATAGGCTTCTACGGCGGCGGCGTCGAGTCCTTTCTTTTCATAGGAAAACCCGAGATTACTCCAAGCGGTGACATACTCAGGTTCGATTTTTAGGGCTTCTTTATATTGACGAATCGCTAGGTCATATTGCTCCTGGGCGGCATAGGCAAAACCGAGGGCGTTATACACCAGGGCTTTATTTTCTTCTTCTTTTAGGTCTTTGGCTTTGAGGGCTTTTTGCAAGTTGAGGACGGCTTGGGAGTAGAGCTTTTTGTCGAGCAGAACGCCGCCGAGTTCATAGAAATCTTTGGCGGTGGCGTCTTTGCTGCGAACACGGCTTTGCAGGGTGGCGAGGGTTTTCTCGATGCGCCGAGTTCGTAAGGTTTGACGAATGACAAACCAAGCGGCAATGGCTAATAGCCCGACTAATGTTGCCAGATAAAACAGAGCGAGATTACTATCCATAAAGCAGAAAAAAGGGACTTAAAAACACGTATTCACAAGAGCTTGAAGGGTATTATAAAGCGTTATGGGGTCTTATAAGCCCCAATCTCTGGCGCGGTCTACTAACCAACCCTCTCGCTGCCAACGGACGATCGCACCATTGACGGCCTGCCGTAACGGTTCATACTCTAAGCCCTTGGGCATCATCACCGCTAGAGGAACCGAGGAGAGGCGATCGCCCAGGAGATGATAGTCTCGATCGCGTTGTTGCCAACCGCTGAGAACCGTTGCGTCGCCGGCAAAGGCGGCCACGGTTCCGGCTTCGAGTTCTTGGTAGGCTTGTTGGTAACTCTCGACGCCGACTAATTCTACGTTGGGGATTTGATAGCGGACGACGGCGATCGCAGCGGATTGATGCAGCACCGCAACGCGACGCCTCGGTAAGTCCGCTAGACGGCGAATCTCGGGCTGGCGAGTGATGATAGCCGTTCCGTCGAAGTAATAGGGGGGGCTAAAGTTCACCAGGCGCGATCGCCCAGGGGTATGACTCACTTGGGCAATCACCAGATCCACTTCGTCGGCCAGAAGCCAGGGGAGGCGATCGCGGTTGGCCACGGGCCGCAGTACAATCGCCTCAGCATCTCCAAGGAGGGTTTCGGCGAGGCGATGGGCGATATCGATTTCAAAGCCCTGTAAGCGTCCGGCTTCATCTTGAAACCCCAAGGGGCGCAGATTGTCCTTAACGCCCACAATTAAATAACCCCGCTGCTGAATCTCAGACAGAGGGGCGGCTTGGGCGACTCCCCCAGATAAGACCCCAGCTAACCGTCCCACAAACGGACGCGCCTCGAAAATGCTGAGTCCCACTAGGAGACTCAAACTCAGACCGAGACGCGCCAGCCGTCGATAATGTCCGTTGGGGAACGTCGGAGGACGTTGCATCATGGAAGAGGTCTCGGAGGAGGTCTCTAGGCGCTTTTGGCAGCAGCCACGACTTTGGCGAAGCCATCGGCATCGAGAACCGCCAATTGAGCCAACATTTTCCGGTTGAGTTGGATGTCGGCTTTTTTCAGGTCTCCGGTGAGACGAGAGTAGGTGGTCCCGTTGATGCGGGCGGCGGCGTTGATGCGGGTAATCCAGAGGCGACGGAAATCGCGTTTGCGACGGCGGCGATCGCGATAGGCGTTCCGTAGGGCCTTCATCACCTGCTGGTTCGCCGTGCGGAAGTTGCGGGAGTGAGATCCCCGGAAGCCTTTCGCCAGCTTTAAGATTTTTTTACGCCGTTTGCGGGCGACGTTACCCCGTTTAACTCGAGCCATGGGTTAGATTCTCCGATGGGTGGACCAATGGGTTTACAAATAAGGGAGCATTTCGCGGACGTTTTCAGCGTCACGCTCGTTTACGACAGCTTTGTTGCTGAGGTTCCGTTTGCGTTTACTGCTTTTGTGTTGCAGCAAGTGATTTTTGAACGCTTTACGGCGCATAATTTTCTTACCACTGCCAGAGAGTTTAAAGCGCTTGGCGGCTGCTTTGCGGGTTTTGAGTTTCGGCATAATTGCAGAAATTTTGACACAGCATCTCATCATATCGCGATCGCCGCTCTCTAGGCAATAGGCTGGTCATTGGCTAAGGGTGGGGGTAATGGTGAATCATGGGTAATGATGGAAAATTAGGAGGTTGAGTCGATGATTGATGAGGGTGTCATTAAATATGAGTCGGTCTGGGAACGGGGGGAACCCTTGTCTGAGGCGGTTTTGGGGGAGTTGATGGGGTGGCGCGATCGCCTCTATGGGTTAGGACTGATTGGGGCCTATGAGAACGGGATTGGCTTCGGGAATGTCAGCCAACGCCTCGGGGATGGGGATGAGTTTGTGATTTCGGGAACCCAAACGGGCCATCTCCCCCACTTGTCGGCGAACCAGTACACGCGGGTCTGTGAGTTTGACCTGGGGGCGAATCGTCTGCGCTGTTGTGGCCCCGTGAAAGCTTCGTCGGAGTCTCTGACCCATGGGGCGATTTATCAACGTTGTCCTGAGGTTCGGGCCATTTTCCATGTTCACCATCGGCAATTTTGGCGGGGGGTTCTGCATCGGGTTCCCACGACGGGGGCTGAGGTTCCCTATGGCACGCCGCAAATGGCGCAGGAGATGTTTCGCTTATTTGAGGAGGAACACTTGGCACAGGCGCGTATTTTGGCGATGGCGGGTCATGAGGATGGGGTGATGAGTTTTGGGGAGAGTTTGGAGGAGGCGGGAGCGGTGTTGTTGCGGTGGTTTGAGGGCTAGTCTTGGGGTCCCAGGAAAAGCCGCCACCGATTATTTAATGCCATTTTTCAAAAAGTGTGCCATAGATATCTGTAGGGGCGAACCGCAAGTGGCGCGCCCTCCCTCGGTATTAATATCTGGCAAGCTTGTCAAAAAATAGTATAAAAATAGAATAAGTTTGTTTTTTGGGGTAAAAAAACTGGAGGGCGATCGCGGATGGTTTGAGGAGTTGAGGGGCGATCGCACTCCAGTTAAGTGAAGGGGAATTTCCCTTCAGGTTGAATTTATCGAATCTGTTGGAGAGCTTCTTGAACCTGGTTATAGGCGGCGGTGTTTCCTCGTTCTTGGAATAAACGTGCGGCTTGTTCTAAGTCGGAGATTGTGCCAGAGCGATCGCCCAACCTAGCCCGCGCTGAAGCACGACCTGCGTAGGCTATAACATAGTCTGGATCTAGGGAAATTGCCGCATCATAAGATGAAATCGCTTCGGTAAAATATCCTTGCTTTTGGAATAAACCTGCGGCTTGTTCTAAGTCCGAGATTGCGCCATAGCGATCGCCCAACCTAGCCCGCGCTGAAGCACGACCTGCGTAAGCTTCAGCATAGTCAGGATTAACTAACAGTGATGTATTAAATAACGAAAATGCTAATGAATAATTTTCATTATTTAAGGCTTCCAGGCCCATCCGGGCAGATTCTACATGATTTCGGTCTAGCTCATCAGCCAGAATGACGGGGAAAGCCTGGACGATTTCGGGAGCCATTCCGCCCAAGGTGATGAAGGTGGCGGTTCCCAAAATGAGACGGGACATCGAGTTGAAGAGGGTTATGTTTAACGTCATGAGGTTGTGTTGGTTTGGTGTGGTGTGAGAACAATTGGAGGGCTGATTTTTATCAATCCAGGCTGACTAATACTAGTCCTTCACTCAGGTATCATAGCCTTAATGACTGCTTCTAGGAATGAGGAACTAGCATAGCAGGTAGATAGATTCCTGTCCGGACTAAATCGTTTTTGCCCGGACATAGACTCATCATATTATGTAGAGTGATAGAATCTGGTTTTAGTTTTCAATAACTGTTCCCCTTTGTTCAGGATTTCGTAGTCTATCTTGCAGAGTTTGTAGAATTTGTCGGTGTTGATTTTCTTCACTCGAAGTGAGGGTGAGGACATTACTATTGTGACGACAAGTAAAGCCTTCTAAACAAATCACTGGTGCTGTAAATGGGTTACCTTGGTCATCAAATAACCTCTCCCCCTGCCTATTGATAATAGGGACCTCAACTCGTTGATAAACCAGTCGATCAGGCTCATTTAGTAATATGGATGCGAGAGAACTGAGATGCCTCGAAACCACACGACAACGAGATTCTAGATCAATCACAAAACCTGGTTCCGGGGTTATTCGTACTTGTCGTCGGGCTTCATCTCCTTGGTATGAGTAAACATACCTATTATTACCCACCACAGGTCCTGATTCAGGATTAGGAACCCATCGAATCAGATCATAAGACCCAGTAGGGGTGTTGATCACCGTCACCCACTGACCTTCATTTTGTACACACGAAAACGCTTGTGGATCATCAGGCGGGGCAGTTTGCGCAACCAATCCTAGCTGATACGTTTCAATTCGTGTAATAATTTCTTCACAGAGAGTCTCGCTACAAAGTTGTCGAGCTTGTTCTAGAGAGTTTCTGGCATAATCAAATTCTTCAAGACCAATTAAGATTTGTGCCTGACCAATCCAATTATAGGGATTTTCACCTTCTAGCTCAATCGCTTCATTTGCCTTATCCAATGCTGTATTGTCAAAGGCATGCCCTTTATAGCCAATCCGGGAAAAATAAACATATTGGTCTGCTAAAGCTAGTCTGAGTGAAGAATTGCTTGGAAGTGCGTTGACTATCTGATTCCAATACTGGCGTGCAGCAGAACCTTGTCCAAATTGATGAAGAAATCTTCCCAGTTCTAGGTAAGGTAGTAGGTTGTCCTCTCCTGCGCTGTCTTGGGCTGTCTCCCAAAGTTCTACCGCCCTCTGACGATAGCCTAGGCTATAAAGCTCATTACCTAGCTGCACATAGTTAATCGGAGCTAGCTGACTTTGGTTAATCACGTCAATAGCTTGTTCCCAATCAGCCTCTTTCTGCTGAGTTTGTCCCAAAACCTGATAGGTCGCTCCCCGCAAAATTAGGTTCTGAGCCATCCGTAAGCTAGACTCAGGAGATTGTGAAGCCTCAATTTCCTCTAACCTATTGCTATAGACACTCAAAGCCCGTTCAGCTTCTTCAATACAGGTAGATTGACTAATGCAAGAGCTATCTCCTGTTAGGTCAAATACACGTAGCAATGCCTGTCTATCTTGTTCCCAATTCGCATCAACTGAGCGCTCAAGGAGTGGATTTTCAACCCACCAATTTGTTATCAAGTTCCACCACCATGCCTGGAACCTTTCACCACGATTGATTCGCTCTACACTCTCTGTTATTCGCCTCTGACCTATAGCTGAACCCCCCTCAAGATTATGATATCGACTATCAAAGTTCGAAGGACTATTAGACTGAGCTAGACCGGTCAAAGGTATCGCAGCGGCTAATCCTAGTCCAGTTAACAAACCGACACTCAACTGGTTAAATTTCCTTAGCATTTGAACCTATAATTTATGCAGTGATTGTGTTTTCTCTTGCACCCTATGACCAGGATAGGCAGCATAAAACCGAACGTCAATTCATAAAGGTCAGAAAAAACAGCCTGAACTTTCCGCAAATTAGCGCAGGAAAAGTTCATAAAGTTCATAAAGTTCATGAAAATCACAAAAATTAAACTTAATTTGTCCGGAAATCTCATGAATTTGGAGTCATAAAGTTCATAAATACCCCGTTATCGTGGTATTTGGATCATCTTCCGGCAACCCCCCTATGACCCCAGCAGACACCCCCAAATTGCTGAACCTCGCTCAGACTCTGGTGTCTGAGCAAACCTCCAAACCCCTCAATGAACTGGAACTGGCGGTTCTTGAGGGAATCCTCCTGGGACAGACCTATGAGCAAATTTGTCAAAACCAGAACTTCGCTCAGGGGGTTGACTATATTCAAAAATGTGTGGCTTACCAACTACGGCGGCGGTTGACCCAGGCCATGAAACGAGGCGGCTACTTGAGCGAGGACGCCAATAACCTAAAAAAAAAGACCTCGCTCGTAAACTCCTAGACCTTCACAAACAACTCCAGACCCCGGCGACTCCCTCCTCTCCAACGCCAACGCCATCTCCCAATCCCACGGTGTATGGACCGCCTCCGTCACGACCTCACCATAATCTCCCGGCCCTGGAAACCAGTCGCTTTATTGGCTACGATCGCCAACTCAGTCAACTCCTCAACCTCCTCGGCGACTCTCATCCCGCTCATCGTATCGGCATTCACGGGATTGGCGGAATTGGCAAAACCACTCTGATTCTCGAAGCCGCCTATCGCTGTTGGCTTCAGGAACAGTTTGACGCCATTATCTTTACTTCCGCACAACAACAGCGACTGGTGGGCGATCGCCTCCTACGGCGTGTCAAACGCGATCGCCACCTCGGGGACATCTTCCACACCATCGCCCGAGTTCTCCAATATCCCCGCATCCTCGCCGCTGACTTTCAGATCCAATTTGAGCGTATTCAGGATCTCTTGAGTCATCGCCAAGTTCTCCTAATTATCGATCACCTCGAAGGCTTCGACGATGACGACGAGATCTGCGGCTTTCTCTACGAACTCCCCTCAACAGTTAAAGCGGTCGTCACCCGGCGCGACTATATGGCATTCGATATCACCATCGCCCTGGACTCCCTATCGCCCAAAAATGCCAAGGCGCTCATCGCCCATCAACTCCAAGAAAAGGGGATATCTGTGAACACAAAAGACCAGCAGCAACTCTATGAAAAAATAGGTGGTATCCCTGGGGCGATTCTCTACAGAATTGCACAACTGGTTGGGGGCTATACCTTAGATGACCTGTTAGCACCCCTAAATTTAGACACCTCTGATGCTCTCACTTGCTATTGTTTTGAACGTTCGGTGATGCCATTGCGGGGAACAAGCGTTCATCGCCTCCTCATGGCGGCGGCAATTTTCCCAAAACCGATGCTCGATATCGCCCTTTTGACAGTGGCGGCGGTCACTCAAACCGATGAACTTGCCCAGTTACAACGCCTATCTATGCTCACACAAATGCCAGATGGACGTTATGCCATGTTACCCCTGACTCGCAGTTATGCCCTCAGGGAACTTCAGCAAAATCCCGAGTTTGAGGAGGATGTCCGTCAGCGGTGGTTGGCCTGGTATCGGCAGTTTGTGGACACTCATTGTCCCGCAGATGCCAATCTTTCGGAACTGGAGACGGAATGGGAGACGCTCCTAGAGGTGGTTGACTGGTGTATGGGTCGCGATCGCTATCAAGATGTTCTCCATTTTTGGCGATATCTACATCAGGATGACGAGGGTCACGATGGAGACGGCGATCGCCTCAAGACTTTGATAATTCCCTTAGATTGGGACGCCTGGCTAATTCAGAAGGCCCAGATGCGTCAAGATTGGTCTGTTGCCCTAGAAGTGATGCAGCAGAAGGGTCCGAAACTCATAATACAAGAAAAACCGAATAATATTGACGAAGCTGAACAATGGCTTCAAAATGCTTATGACTTACAAGAATCCTGGCAACCCAAAAATAAATTTGATTTAATGATATTCATGGCAAATATACGAGCTGAACAGGAAGATTTTGCTGGTGCACTTCAATGGATAGCCGAAGGCAAATTAATTATTGAAAATCAATCAAAATCACATGAAAACCCTAGCAGTTCCAACCTTAAACGATTTAAATTGAAGCAATACAAAGCCCGCTTACTGTATACAGAAGGAGAAATACACTACAAACTAAAAAATAACCAAGCATCCAAAAAATGTCTTCAAGAAGCATTAACCATATCAGAATATTTAAACTTAGAGCAAGCCGAGTTTTTTAGCAAAAAATTACTCTCTAATATCGCCATTAAAGAGGGAGACTATGAACAAGCTGAATCCTTACTGAGCGACTGTTTAGAAATCGCTAAAGACAATCAAGATACCTACCGTACCGCCTTTTGTTTGAGGGCGATCGCCCAATTGGAGTTAGCACGAAATAATCCCAGCCAGGCGATCGCCCTGGTCAGTCAAGCCCTAAAACAGTTCGAAAACTTAGGAATGATGGTAGAACAACAAGAAACTCAAGTCCTCTTAACTGTGATCGAATCTGAAGGAACTACGATTTGAACCGGCTGGGCCTTCTAAGTGCAGCGTTGTATTGATTCAGCCAGTTTTTCGAGAGTAAAGCGGTGTCGCATTGGCTCGGAGAAAGGGTCGAGGCCCTGGCCCCCTCATCATCGCCCTTTGAGAGTCTATACCCTCGCTGAACGGAAACGGCGAAAAGCGCTTGACGCCCAACAACTGACGCCCAGTAACAAACGGTGCGCGACCAACGCCAACAACCTACGGCGAAACCCACTTTTCGTTGGATTATGCAGACGTTTCAAGGTCTTCACGAGATCAATGCTGTTAGCGGGTTTGAAAAATATTCTGTACCATCGGCTTTTTCACCTTCGCCGCTTCTCGATCTAACTCCTCAATTTCGCCACGGTCTAACATCCAACCTAACGCCCCCAAGTTTTGCTGAGCCTGTTCCACGGTTTTCGCCCCTGGAATGGGAATTGTCCCTTTCGCCATACACCAATTTAAAGCAACTTGGGCCGGAGTTTTCTGACGAGATTCGGCGATCGCCCCCAAACAATCTAGCAGCGATCGCGCCCCCGGCAAAATCTGCCGACAGACCACTCCCCGCAACCCCGAAGGGGTCTTCTCCGCCGAATATTTCCCCGTCAACAATCCCAACGCCAAGGGACTATACGCAATCAATTGAATCCCCAACTCATCACAGACCTCTTTCAAGCCCAACTCCGTCACTGGATAAGTCGATAGCAACGAATATTGCACCTGCAACGAAACAATTGAAATTCCCCGATCCGCAAAGCGACGATGCACTCGCCGCAGTCGTTTCGGTCCATAATTCGAGACCCCAACTCCCCGCACTTGTCCCGCTTCATATAAATCCATTAACCCGTCAAGTAAGGGCCATTCTTGCCAGGGTAAATAATTGGCGGTAGACCAGTGCATTTGGGCTAAATCAATCCCCCCCAAACGTTCTGCGGAAGCCTCCGCCGCTGCAATCATTGAACGGCGAGTGAGTCGCCAAGGATAGGGGGCTAACTTGGTGGCTAGACAAATTTCCGTTCGTTGCACCTTGACGGCGGTGTCACAGTAGCGTTGGGCGAATTGTCCTAATAATGATTCACTGCGTCCGCTGAGTTTTCCCGTTCCATAGGAGTCCCCCGTATCAAACAGGGTAACGCCGTTATCGACACAGAGATTAAAGACCTGTTGTAGACCGCTATCCATGCTGTCATCATACTCCCAAAGGAGGCGATTTCCCCAAGCCCAGGTTCCACAGCCCATCGGCGGTAAGTTTAAGGTGGTCATGGTCGTTTTTTTCTGAAGATTTGGTCTAAAGGTTTAGTCTAAACATTTTGCAAAGTTTGAGACAACTAACGGCTGAGTTTTGAGGGAGGAACAATGCCGCGATCGCAGAGGGTTTTGTCAATATCCGCTAACAGTTGTAAATCGACATTAGGGAGCGGGGACGGAGTCAACAAGTCCTGGTTTTTTAAAAACGAAAATGCTTGACAAAATTGCTCTTTTGTGCTAGTAAATTGAGATTGAAAATGAGCCGAAATAACACGATCGCAGTGCCATTGAGAAACCCGTTCCACCCAATCTAACGTCTCCTGAGGCGCACGATTGAGAATCAGTTGCTGCAACACCGGCGCCACCAACGGACGACCCTTTCCCCGCAGAGCCTCAAAGGAGCGTTGCCAATCCTGTTTCCATTGAAAGGGATATAAACCAAAATAGTTTTTACGAGAGCGATCGCCGACCTTAAACGCATCCCGAATCACCTGACCCCAGGGCGGTGTTTCCAAGACACTAGGGCGGAAATACGCCGCAAATAAACAGATGCGTTGCCACCCCTTACGGCGATTTTCCGGGGTATCTTCGACTACATCAAAAGGGCTATCTTTAGCGTGAAACAACAGCGGAAAACTATCAAGCTGAACGATCGCCGGTGGATCTTCAGGAATCGCAATCAAGCTATCCGTCAGGAGTAAACTACGGCTGGAGCGGTCATAGAGCGCCACTTCTCCAAACCAACCCGTTCCCAGATTAATGGGGCCAAGAACCTCCAGAGCGCATTGATCCGCAAACGGGAGTTGACTGGGTTCGTCGGGAATCACCTGAGTGCGATCGCGCGGAAGGCCCAACCAACTCAACGGTAAATTGAGAGGAAAACTCCACTGTTGCGGGGCGATATACACCTGCGCCTGGGGACAGGCCCGCGCAAACGGTCCCACAAACACCTTATGTTCCAACCCCGACACCGTGGGATGGATAATATAGCGTACCGGACCATGATCCGCCACCAACTCATTGAGGAGAGTTAAACATTCCCGCGTCGGGGCGATGGGTGCATACACCAACAATCCCCCCGCATCAAGTTTCACAACCGTCATGCGGATAGGAACCGCCACATAGAAAATCCCCTGAAGTTGGTCAAACGTCCAGAGGCGATCGCGCACCACCTCCCGCCGCAACGTCCGCCGCTGTCCATACGGATAAATCGGCAACGTAAACCAAAAATTCCAAGAATACTCACTCATCTCCAATCCTGTTCCCTATTCCC
>SIHH01000317.1 GCA_004299065.1 Phormidium sp. SL48-SHIP
ATATCTCTTATTCCTGATTCCCGGAAGGGGGCGTGCCACTTGCGCTAGACTTACGGGTTGCTAGTCAATGTGAATCTGCACGGGAATACGCATATATAAGCCTTGGGGATCGTTGTAGGTGGAGAGTTCGTTGAGTTGAGTGTCCATGTCTTGACGGAGTGTTTCTAGGGGTTCAGGTAACACGACTTGGGTTGAGGAGCCGAAAAGGTCTTCTAAGAAACGTTCGGCAAAGGGTCTCGTTTGGGGATATTCCTGAAGGGTCCAATCGTCTCCGAGTTCTGCGGTTTCGGCGGCAAGGTCGATCGCGGTTTGCAGGCCACCGAGGCGATCGACTAATCCGGCATTTTCGGCGGCGACGCCGGACCAAATTCGACCTTGGGCAACGGATTGGACTTGGTCGAGGGGGAGGTCTCGCCAGGTGGAGATTTCAGTGATAAATTCTTGATAAATTTGGTTGACAAATCGTTCTAATACTGCTAGTTCTTGGGGGGTTTTGGGGCGAGAAATGGTTTGGGCATTGGCAAGGTCTGAGGTTTGCACGACATCCCAACTCAAGCCAACGGTTTCGCTGAGATCTTCGATATTAAAAGACAGGCTAAAGACCCCAATTGAGCCGGTGAGGGTGTTGGGTTGGGCAATAATTTCGTTGGCGGCCATGGCAATCCAATAGCCTCCTGAGGCGGCCATGTTGCCCATGGAAACGATGACTGGCTTTTCTTCGCGCAGCAGTTCAAGTTCTTGTTTGATGACGTCTGAGGCGATCGCACTCCCCCCAGGACTATTAACACGCAAGACAACGGCTTGGACATCGTCATCGACGCGCAAGTCTCGCAGTTGACGCGCCAGACGGTCACCCCCAATTTGACGAAGTTCCCCTTCTCCATCGACAATTGGCCCCTCAGCATAGACTAGGGCAATTTGCCGATCGCTCCCCATTTGCCCGCGCTGGGTTTGACTGGGATCGAGAGTTTGAATATAGGTGGCCAGACTTACGGATTCAAAGGATTCATCGGCATCGCTGATGTTGCTGAGTTCCCGCAGGCGATCGCGAATTTCCTCACTCTCGGCGAGGCGATCGACAACGCCTTGGGAGACGGCTTCTTCGGCGAGTAAAATCCCTTGGTTATCGGCGATCGTTTGTAAGCTTTCGGGGGTGATAGACCGCTGTTGACTGGCAACGTCTAAAATGTCAGCCCAGACATCTCCTAAATAGGCCTGGAGTTGTTCGCGGTTTTCATCGCTATACTCACGACGCACTAAGGCTTCGCCGGCGGACTTGTAAGCCCCCATGCGGACAACTTGAACGCCAACCCCAAGTTGCTCAAAGGTTCCGGCCAGAAAGGCTGTTTCGGCACTTAAGCCATTAAAGACGGCGGCACCTAGGGGGGCGAGCGACAGTTCTGTGGCGATCGAGGCCAGATAATATTCCCGTTTACTCCAGTCGCGATCGTGGGCAATAATCGGCTTACCCGTTTCGCGAAATGTCGCTAAGGCCTCTCGTACTTCTCGCAAGTTAGCATAATCGGTTGGCATATCCCCCGGCGCACCTTTGAGGTAGAGTCCGGTGATGCGATCGTCTTTGCTGGCCTGTTCTAAGGCGTCCACAACATCTAACAGGGAGAGACTTTGTTGACCCGGTCCCTCTAAGGCTTGTTGCAAGGCTTCGCCGGGGCCAATTAGGGCGCGACTGTCTTGGATATTTAAGCCCAAATCTAACACCAGAATTGAGTCTTTCTCTACTTCGGGACCGCGAGGCGCCTGCAAGGAGGCGGTAATGAGTAGAATGACTAACCCTCCAACGCCAATGACGGAAAAGAGAATCAGTCCAGCGACTGTAGCAACAACATTTTTGAGAAAATCACGCATGACGTTGGCGGTCAGAGTAAAGTGCTGTCCTTATTTTAGGGTGTCTAAGCTATTGCTGCGCTGTAAATCCTTGATGGTACGGTTGCCGGTGCAAAATAAGACGGTGGCGAGTTCGCTGTTGAGTAATTCCACCAGTTGATTGAGGGTGTCCGGGGAGTCGGCGGCGGCTTTGAGAAAAGGGGTTGCCAATCCCGCTAAGTTAGCCCCCAGGGCGAGGGTTTTGGCGACATCTAAGCCGTTGCGTAAGCCCCCTGAGGCAATGAGGGGAATGTCGGGAGCCTGCGATCGCACCTGCACGAGACAGTCAGCGGTGGGAAGGCCCCAGTCGGAGAACAGCGCCCCTAAACGACGTTGACGGATATCTTGGGCGCGTTTTCCCTCGACGTTGGCCCAGGAGGTTCCCCCCGCTCCAGCTACATCGATCGCCTGAACCCCAACGTCAATTAACCGTCGCGCCATCTCCCCAGAAATGCCATTGCCCACTTCTTTGGCAATCACGGGAATGGGAAGCAGGTAGCATAATCTCTGTATTTTGTCAAGCAATCCTTTAAAATTCTGGTCGCCCCGACTTTGAACGGCCTCCTGGAGAGGGTTAATATGCAAAATCAGGGCATCGGCTTCGAGCATGGCGATCGCCCGCTGACATTGGTCGACGCCATAGCCATAATTCAACTGCACCGCGCCGAGATTGGCAAATAGGAGAATATCGGGGGCCTGCGATCGCACATCAAAGGTATGACTAAGATCCGGGTTTTCCACCGCCACCCGTTGCGATCCCACCCCCATGGCTAATCCTTGCGCCTGGGCCACGGCGGCTAACCGTTGGTTGATCAGTTTGGCCCGTTCAGTTCCCCCCGTCATCGAAGAAATCAGGAATGGCGATCGCAGTGACTTTCCTAAAAACGAGGTGCTGACGTCAATCTCGGCTAAATCCAGTTCCGGTAAACAGCAATGACGGAAGCGATAGCGTTCTAACCCAGTACGAGTCTCTTGAAAGTTCACATCATCCTCCAGACAAATACGAAGATGATCGGCTTTGCGGCTCTGGGTTTGCTCAGACTCTGTGGGGTTAACAGTCATTGCGATCGTCATCAGGTAACAAAAGAGGTCTAAATTAGGATAACGTATAGATTTGTACCCTCAACCTCTTTTTATAACCGCGTAATAGCCGATGATTATCATTGACGAAAAAAGCATTGTTAAGGAATATTTCAATACGACGGGTTTTGACCGCTGGCGACGAATTTATGGTAAGGACGAGGTCAATAAAGTCCAACTGGATATCCGAGAAGGACACCAGCAGACCATTGATAAAGTCGTTGGTTGGCTGTCGGCCGATGGCAACCTCGGGCAACTGACTATCTGTGATGCGGGGTGTGGTGTTGGTAGTTTGAGTTTGCCCCTAGCTGAAGCAGGGGCAACGGTTTACGGCAGCGACATCTCGGAGATGATGGTGACGGAAGCCCAGGAACGCGCTCAGGCTCAACTGAGTGATAGCTCCCGCGTCAGGTTTGAGACTCGGGATCTCGAAGAAATTTCTGGCAACTTCCACACCGTCATCTGCCTCGATGTCCTCATCCACTATCCTGATGACAAGATGGATGAGATGCTCTCTCACCTCTGTTCTCTGGCTGAATCACGGGTGATTTTGAGTTTTGCACCCAAAACCCCCTGGCTGACGGTTTTGAAGAAAGTCGGTGAACTCTTCCCGGGACCGAGTAAGACGACTCGCGCCTATCAGCATCGTGAAGCGGATATTCTGGCCATCTTTGCCAAAAATGGCTTCCAACCCGCTCGCACGGAAATGACCAGCACTCGTTTCTATTATTCCCGTTTGGTGGAGTTGGTGCGGGGCTAGGAGTCTCACTCGTGTCATGGCTGAAGCCATGACATGGGGGGCTAGGCGGCTCTGCCGCCTGAGAGCGGGAGGCAGAGCCTCCCAGGGGGCGTTCCCAGGCAGAGCCTAGGAACGAGGAGAGAACGAGGAGAGAACGAGGAGAGAACGAGGAG
>SIHH01000318.1 GCA_004299065.1 Phormidium sp. SL48-SHIP
TTCCCTGTTCCCTGTTCCCTGTTCCCTTCTCCCCATAAGGTATTATCAGGACGAAGGACGAGTAGAGGATCTCGCAGATGGGAATTGGAGCAGCCTTTGGCAATGCCTTACGACGGGAAAGCATTTTATCTCGCTATGAACAGCATCGTCCCCAGATGAAAACCGGCGATGTCATCGGGTTCTCGGGCAATGCCGGGTTTTCCGACGTCATTAAGTGGGGGACCGGTTCAATGTACTCTCACGTGGGGATTGTCCTCACCGTCGGCATGGGCGGTGGCTTTGGCGATAGTGTCCTCGTCGTCGAATCCACCACCGAAACCAGCCACCAGCCCGCCTCCAAAGAGGAGAAAGAACTCATCAAAGGGGTGCAGATGAATTGGCTCTCCAAACGGACCCTCATGTACGATGGAGCCGTTTGGTGGTTTCCCCTCAAAAGCCCCCTGCCCCCCGAAGGGCGATCGCGCATGGAAGCCTGGTTGCGAGAAACCCATAGTCAACGTATCCCTTATGACAGTATCCAAGTAGCCGGGGCCGGGATTAAACTCCTAGAAAAATTAGGACTATCTGGGCCAGAAGACCTCTCACGGCTATTTTGTTCAGAACTCGTCTCCAAAGCCCTGCGCGTGGCCGGTGTCGTTGACCCAGACATCAACCCATCTCGGCAAACCCCCGCCGATGTGGTCAACTTTCCCTGTCTTGACTACCCCGTCTTGCTCAAGGGGGATTCCACCCCCGTCAAGTAGCCGAGTTGCAGTGGTAGGATTAACATAAAGACACTGATTTCAATCCATTTTAGTGAATGCGATGCCGACGCTTTGGCCCCCAAGCGTGCGATCGCCAACTCTTGTTATAGACGCTTCCCGCTCCTCCTATGCTTAAACGACTGTTCGGCGACCCCAATACCCGGAAACTCAAGAAAATTGAGCCACTCGTGGCTGATGTTAAAGTTCTTGAGCCAGATATCCAACCCCTAACGGATGAAGCGTTGGTGGCCAAGACGGCTGAGTTTCGGGAACAGTTGTCTAAGGCGCGATCGCGAGAAGAAGAAGACGAAATCCTCGATGAGATCCTCCCCGAAGCCTTCGCCGTGGTGCGCGAAGCCTCCCGCCGCGTCCTAGGAATGCGCCACTTCGACGTACAAATCCTCGGCGGAATCGTCCTCCACAGCGGCGAAATTGCCGAAATGAAGACCGGAGAAGGGAAAACCCTCGTCTCCACCCTTCCCGCCTATCTCAACGCCCTCAGCGGCAAAGGAGTCCACGTCGTCACCGTCAACGACTACCTGGCCCGCCGGGATGCCGAGTGGATGGGACAAGTTCACCGCTTCCTGGGCCTGTCTGTCGGCCTGATTCAACAGGGAATGACCCCCGACGAACGGCGCAAAAACTACAACTGCGACATCACCTATTGCACCAACTCCGAATTAGGCTTCGACTATCTGCGAGACAACATGGCCACCTCCATCGAGGAAGTGGTACAACGGCCCTTCAACTACTGCGTCATCGACGAAGTCGATTCGGTTCTGATTGACGAAGCCCGCACCCCGCTGATTATCTCAGGACAAGTCGAACGCCCCAGCGAGAAATACCGCCGCGCCGCTGAAGTGGCGGCCCAGTTAGTGGCGGGAACGGAAGACGACCCCCAAGATTACGAAATCGACGAGAAAGCCCGCAATGTCTTACTCTCAGATGAAGGGTTCGCTCGGGCTGAACAACTCCTGGGAATGACGGATTTATACGATCCCGACGATCCCTGGGCGCATTATGTCTTCAACGCCGTCAAAGCCAAAGAACTCTTTGTCAAAGATGTCAACTACATCATCCGCGACGGCGATGTGGTGATTGTCGATGAGTTTACCGGCCGGGTGATGCCGGGCCGACGCTGGAGCGACGGACTGCACCAGGCGATCGAAGCCAAGGAACATCTCGAAATTCAGCCAGAAACCCAAACCCTGGCTACCATTACCTATCAAAACTTCTTCCTACTCTATCCCAAGTTAGCGGGGATGACCGGAACCGCCAAAACAGAAGAGTCGGAATTTGAGAAAATCTATAAACTTCGGGTGACGGTGGTTCCCACAAACCGTCCCCTGTTGCGGAAGGATTTACCCGATGTCGTCTATAAAACCGAGGTAGCCAAATGGAAAGCGGTCGCCGAAGAATGCGCCGAGAAACATGAAGCCGGCCGGCCCGTATTAGTGGGAACCACCAGCGTGGAGAAATCAGAAGTTCTCTCGCAACTGCTGAGTCAGTTAAAGGTTCCCCACAACCTCCTCAACGCCAAACCCGAGAATGTGGAACGGGAGTCGGAAATTGTCGCCCAGGCGGGACGAGGCGGAACCGTCACCATCGCCACCAACATGGCGGGACGGGGAACGGATATTATCCTCGGCGGGAACGCCGATTATATGGCCCGGCTGAAGCTACGGGAGTATTTTATGCCCCGTTTAGTTAAACCCGAGGATGAAGCGAGTTTTGCGAAACCGAAAGCCTTAGCCAGTCGCAGTCGCAGTAAAGGGAAAGGCTTTGATACGGTGTCGAAACCCAAAACCTGGAAAGCCTCACCGCAAATTTTCCCGGTGGAGTTGACGCCGGAGTTGGAACAGCAACTCAAGTCGATGGTAGATACGGCCGTCAAGGAGTATGGTGAGCGCAGTTTACCGGAGTTAGAGGCGGAAGAACGCATCGCCATCGCCGCTGAGAAGGCTCCGACGGAGGATAACGTGGTGGCTCAGCTGCGCGAGGTGTATCAGGAGTTGTTGAAGCATTATGAGAGTTACACCGACAAGGAACATAATTTGGTGATTGAACGGGGTGGCTTGCATGTCATCGGTACGGAACGCCACGAGTCTCGCCGGGTGGATAACCAGTTGCGAGGACGAGCGGGCCGCCAAGGTGACCCCGGTTCGACGCGCTTTTTCCTCAGTTTAGAGGATAATTTATTACGGATTTTCGGCGGCGATCGCGTCGCGGGCCTCATGAATGCCTTTCGGGTTGAGGAGGATATGCCCATTGAGTCCGGCATGTTGACGCGATCGCTCGAAGGGGCGCAACGTAAGGTTGAAACCTACTATTACGACATCCGTAAACAGGTGTTTGAGTACGACGAAGTGATGAACAATCAACGTCGGGCGATTTACGCCGAACGCCGCCGCGTCTTGGAAGGACAAAACCTCAAACAGCGGGTGATTGAGTATGCAGAAATGACGATGGATGACATCGTCGATGCCTACATCAACCCGGAACTGCCCTCGGAGGAATGGAACCTCGATAAACTCGTGGACAAAGTGAAACAGTTTGTCTATCTCTTGGAGGAGTTACAGCCGAGTCAACTCGAAGATATGGCTGTTGAGGAGATTAAAACCTTCCTCCATGAACAGGTCCATATTGCCTATGATATGAAGGAATCCCAAGTCGATAAAATTCAACCAGGGTTGATGCGTCAGGCGGAACGGTTCTTCATTCTGCAACGGATTGACACCCTCTGGCGGGAACATTTGCAACAGATGGACGCTTTGCGCGAGTCGGTGAGTCTACGCGGTTATGGCCAGAAAGATCCCCTGATTGAGTATAAGAGTGAGGGCTATGAACTGTTCTTAGAGATGATGATTGATATCCGCCGCGATGTGGTCTTCTCCCTCTTCCAGTTCCAACCTCAGGTTCAACAAACCACGGTGAAGAGTTAAACAATCGGGTTTTCAGGAGATCGGGTGGAATTTGTGGCCCGGCGACAAAATTGTAGGGGCGAAAAATTTTTCATTGTAGGGGCGAAAAATTTTTCGCCCCTACTTTATCCGTTGCGGGTTTTGGAGCTTTTGGGTTTTAGCTGTTAGACAATCCCGAATACAGCG
>SIHH01000319.1 GCA_004299065.1 Phormidium sp. SL48-SHIP
ACAGGGAACAGGGAACAGGGAACAGGGAACAGGGAACAGGGAACAGGGAACAGAAAAGACGTAGGGGCGTACCCTTGTGGTCGCCCTGGGCAGTAGGCAAGAGCGGTAGGATGTGTTCCGGCATCAGTGAGGGTTGTGACCTAGGCCCACCAATTCAAAACTGCCGGAACGCATCGCTGCGGTAGGCTCTATTGTCCACTGTCCATTGTTAATTGTCCATTATCCCTGAGTATTGATGACCACTTGGGTGAGATAGGAGACGCCAAAATCGCCGTTGGGATGTTGGCGGAGTTCGTCGGCCAGTTCAAAGACTTTTTGGGCCAGGGGTTGACCGAGTTTGTCGATGGTGGCGGTTCGTTGGCGATCGACTTGGCTTTGTTCCCGGAGTTGGGCTTTCCAGTCGGCGGAAAATAGGCGATCGAGTTGGTTGTGTAACCCGAGTTGTTTGAGGATGTCCCATTCTCCTTGATCGAGCCAAAAGCCGCCGGTTTCTGGCGATCGCTCGATATAAAAGGGCTGGGGCGCATCGACACGGGCGCGAATGAGAATTTTGCCGCTGTGGGGACAGAGGGCGGCTTTACTGTCCTCTGGGGGCGGGGTAAACGCTAGGTTAGTTAGACGTTGGCTGAGGTCTTCGGGGCTGAGGTCTTCTGGGGGATGGTTGGCGCACCATTGGTCGTAGTCGTTGCGTTCGATCCAAACGCCTCCGGTTTCGGGACAGTGTTGGGCCGGGAGTTCCGGTTCGAGATCGGCGGGTTGCAGGGTGATGTTGCGGGCTTTAGGACATTGCATTGTGCTGTGCTGGTGAGGAGTGGCGTTGTCTATTATGTGTTGTCGTTGGGATTGAGTAAATGATCACAGTAGCGGTTGAGGGTGGTGAGGCGATCGCGGATCTGTTGGTGTCGCTGTTGTTGGGTTTGCGGGGTTTTGGCGGTTTGCAGAAAGGCGGCGTCGGTGGCCAGTAGGCGTAGTTGTTTGTGAATTTCGACGAGTAGGGACTGTTCGGAGTGGGGGCGATTGCGGTCTGAGGTGAGTAGGGTTTGCTGAAACCACTGCTGTAGGGCGTTGATTTGTACCGTTAGGGGGGGGCTGGGAGCAGGGGTTTCTAGGCGTTGTAGGCGCTCTTGTAGGTCTAAGTAAGGATTCGTTGACATTGGGGCTACAAAAAATGAGTGTAGGTTGCTACAATTAGGTTAAGCCATCTCTTACAAAAATTAAGACATTGTAAACGTCGTCCCCAAATGGCGTACTGGCTCCATAATTAGCAGTTAAAACTCAGTTCTGATTATTGTTTCTCTGCGATCGCATCTGTCGGCGATCGCGGTTTGTTGCCGATCTCGGCTGAGGTTTCTTGTCCCCAATTCCGACAAATTCTGTATTCTACGATACAGTGGAAGCTTCAGAATCCCAGGAAACGCCATCGCCTTCTGACTCAGAGAGGTTCTTGACCTCAATCTGAGTTCCATTTCTATTTTTCCCTTTAATCTGCGATCGCTCGAACCCGTTAAACCATTATGAACGTAGCATCTCCCACCTGCCACCTCGATTTCTCAATTGACGTCCCAGACTGGCTTCAAGCCGCCCTCGGGAACAGTGATCCCCATGGCTTGTTAGGAACCCTTAGCGCTGAGGAAGTCGATTTAGTCCGACGAGCGTTTCAGTTTGGCTACCAACTCCATGAAGGACAATGTCGCGCCTCAGGAGAACCCTACATCGCCCATCCGGTGGCGGTTGCGGGGTTACTGCGCGATTTAGGAGGAAATGGGGCCACCATCGCCGCTGGCTTCTTGCATGATGTCGTCGAAGATACGGACATCACCCCGGAAGAGTTGGAGATGCACTTCGGGGAAGAAGTGCGGCGGTTGGTTGAAGGGGTGACGAAACTCTCGAAATTCAACTTTTCGAGTAAAACCGAACGCCAGGCGGAGAACTTCCGGCGGATGTTTTTGGCTATGGCGCAAGATATCCGGGTGATCGTGGTCAAACTGGCCGATCGCCTGCATAATATGCGTACCTTAACCCATTTGGCCCCGGCCAAACAGAAACGGATTGCCCAGGAGACGTTAGATATTTTTGCGCCTCTGGCGAACCGGTTGGGGATTGGACGTTTGAAATGGGAGTTGGAGGATTTATCCTTTAAGTATCTCGATGGAGAAGCCTATGCTCGGATTCGGGATTTGGTGGCTGATAAGCGGGGCGATCGCGAAACTCGGATTCAGGCCGTGGCCTCAACCTTAAGTGAACGGTTGCAAGCGGTGGGAATTACGGATTTTGAGGTCAGTGGTCGTCCCAAGCATCTCTATGGAATTTACACCAAGATGCAGCGGCAACAGAAGGACTTTACCGAGATTTATGATATTGCCGCCGTGCGGGTGATTGTCAACAGCAACGATGAATGTTATCGGGCGTTGGCGATTGTCCATGATGCTTTTAACCCCATTCCAGGGCGCTTTAAGGACTATATTGGTCTCCCCAAACCCAACCGTTATCAATCGCTGCATACGGGAGTGATTGGCAAGAGTGGCCGCCCGATTGAAGTGCAGATTCGCACCGCTGCAATGCACCATGTAGCCGAGTACGGGATTGCCGCTCATTGGAAGTATAAAGAATCGGGTTCTGTGCAAAGTCAATGGACGGCTGAGGATGAGAAATTCACCTGGCTGCGGCAATTGTTGGATTGGCAACATGACCTAAAAGATGCCCAGGAATATCTCGACAGCATCAAAGACAATTTGTTTGAAGATGATGTTTATGTGTTTACCCCCAATGGGGATGTGGTGGCGTTGAAACAGGGGGCGACTCCGGTGGATTTTGCCTATCGCATCCATACGGAAGTGGGGAATCACTGCGCCGGGGCGAAAGTCGATGGGCGGATTGTACCGTTGGATAGTCGCTTGCAGAATGGCAGTATTGTGGAGATTATCACGCAAAAGAACAGTCATCCCAGTTTAGATTGGCTCAACTTTGTGATGACGCCCAGCGCCCGCAACCGGATTCGTCAATGGTACAAGCGATCGCACCGGGATGAGAACGTCGCCCGGGGCCGGGAGATGTTAGAGAAAGAGTTGGGTAAAAGTGGCTTTGAGGCGTTGCTGAAGTCGGAACCGATGAAGACGGTGGCTGAACGCTGTAATTATCACAGTGTGGATGATTTGTTGGCGGCGGTTGGCTATGGTGAGGTGACGCTGAATCAGGTGCTGAACCGTTTGCAAGATACGGTGAAGGTGCAACAAACGCCGCCGGAGGTGACGAGTTTTGAGCAAACCACGGTATCGTTGCTGAATAAGGCCGTTCCGGATCAACCGAAGTCCAATGGTACGTTTCCCATTGCGGGGATTGAGGGGATGGTGTACCACCTCGCGGGCTGTTGCAAGCCGGTGCCGGGTGAGGGCATTATTGGGGTGGTGACTCGCGGCGATCGGGGTATCTCGATTCACAATCAGCATTGCAGTAATGTCAGTTCGGTTCCGGGGGAACGCCTGGTTCCGGTGAGTTGGAACAATCAGGAGGACACCAGCCGCCCGCCGACGTATCCGGTGGACATTTCGATTGAGGTGTTAGATCGGGTGGGGGTTCTCAATGATATTTTGTCTCGTCTGAAGGACAATAATATTAATGTGCATAGTGCCCAGGTGCGGACGACGGAAGGGAAACCGGCGATTATTGATTTGGGGATTGGGATTCGGGATCTCGGCCAGTTGGATCGCACGTTTGCGCAAATCCGCCAGATGAGTGATGTGTTGAATATGCGTCGTCTTCAGGAGGGGCGTGTGTCGTAGGGAGTTTGCGCGAGGGGGAAGCTGTTTGAGGGAGGTTTGGGAAAAAATGGCTGA
>SIHH01000320.1 GCA_004299065.1 Phormidium sp. SL48-SHIP
TCTTGGGAGAGGATGATGAGCGTCGCGAGAGTGGAGATCACTAACATCATCAACGAGGCGACGGCGGCTTGGGTGAAGGCGACATTTTCTGCTGTGGCTTGCCAAATTTCCGTGGCCAAGCTGCGGAAACCGATGGGAGAGAGTAATAATGTCGCGGGTAGTTCTTTGAGGGCCGTTAGGAAAATTAGCATCGCTCCGCTGATGATTCCTGGACGGACTAAGGGAATGGTCACTTCTCGTAAGGTTTGCCAGGGGGTTCGCCCTAAACTGCGGGCCGACTCTTCTAAACTCGGGGATACCTGTAACAGAGAACTACGCAGGGTTCCTACCCCTTGAGGGATAAAGAGGACTAAGTAGGCAAACAAGAGCATCGGTATGCTTTGGTAAAGCCAGGTGAGATAGTTCGCGCCAAAGAACACCAGGGATAAGGCCACAACGATGCCCGGCATCCCAAACCCGATGTAGGAAAATCGCTCTAAGAGACTGGTGAGGGGACTGGGGAAGCGTACGGCTAAAATGGCCACCGGTAGGGCGAAGATGACGGCTACTAGGGCGGCTAACCCGGCACTGTAGATGGAATTGAGGGCTGAGGGTAACATGCCTGTGATTAAGCCGATCGCACTCTGGCCGGCAATCATACCCCGTCCTAACCAAAATAAGAGGACGCTTAGGGGCATGACTAGGGATAAGAGAAAAACAAGGCTGCAAAATCCTAAGGCCAGCCATTTCCAGGGACCGAGGGCAATTAAGCTGGGTTGATGTTGACCCGCTGAGCCGAGACTATAATAGGCGGCTTGCGATCGCGCCCGATATTCCAGCCACAAAATTAGCCCCACCAAGGCCACTAAAATTAGGGCTAAGGCGGCGGCCATGCTGCGATCGAAACTGGAGCGATATTGCAGGAAAATGACCCGCGTAAAGGAGTCGAAGCGCATTAACCCCGGTGTGCCAAAGTCTTGTAGGGCGTAGAGAGCAACCAGCAAGGCCCCGGCGGCGATCGCGGGCCGCAATTGAGGCAAAGTCACGCGCCAAAAGGTTTCATAATAGCTATAGCCCAGACTCAAGGAGGCTTCTTCCATAGCCGGGTCCATCCCTTGCAGACTCGCCCGCACCGTCAGCAAGAGATAGGGATAGGAAAACAGGCTCGTGGCTAAAATCACCCCAGTCCAGCCATAAATCGAGGGAAGCCGTTGTACGCCCCAGGGTTCGAGTAGAATTTGCAGCATACTCCCCCTCGGTCCAGCAAAGGCCAAGAGCGCAAAACTCCCCACATAGGTCGGAATGGCCAGAGGAAGGGTTGAGGTGACATTCCAGAATCGTCGTCCCGGTAAGTCGGTGCGAACGGTTAGAAAGGCCAGGGGAATGGCAATCAAGGCCGAGAGCAGGGTGACCGCGAGGGTCATCCCGATACTATTGAGGAATACTTCTAGGGTGCGGGGTCGTTGCAGAATCTCCCCGAAGTCCGCTAAGCCAATCCCCAAGGCTCGGATCAGCAAATAGACTAACGGTAATGCCATCCCCACCGCCACCAGGACCGCCATGATGATTAAGAACAGGGGGGGACGCGATCGCCCTGAGGTTTGGGGTTTAGGCGACGCGGCTTGGGGTTGTGGCTCCATGAGGGTGTTGGTGATGGGGAAGAGGCAAGGTTAATCAAGACCACATTGTAGCCAATGCCGCCTCATTCGGATAGATGCCGCCCCACCCGATCAGATGGGGCAAAACCCGTTATAACGCTCCGGTTTCTTGCAGGAGATTGAGGGTTCCTTCTAAGTCTTCTAAACTGCTTAGATCGATATCGGGGGGGTTAATCTCAGAAATGGGCATTTGCTCGTTAGGAGGCTCAATGCCGTCAATCAGGGGATACTCACTATTGCCCTCAGCAAAGTGTTGTTGGGCTTCTGGGGTGAGCATGAACTGCACGAAGGATTCAGCGGCTTCGGGTTGGTCGCTACTGTCGAGGATGGCCACACCGGCAATGTTAATCATCGATCCCACATCCCCGCTGGGATAATGATGGGCGACGGGGAAGTCGGCATCTTCGGCTTGGAAACGGGCCAGGTAATAGTTATTGACTAGGCCCACTTCGATTTCACCGCGACCGAGAGCTTCGATAATGGCGGTATTGTTGCGATAGACCTGAGCATCGTTCGCGACCATGGCTTCGAGCCATTCTCGCGCTCGCTCTTCTCCTTCATGTTCTCGTACGGCGGAGACAAAGGCTTGGAAGGAGCCATTGGTGGGCGCCCAGCCGATACGACCTGACCATTCGGGTTCCGTCATTTCCCAAATCGAGTCGGGGACTTCGTCTGCGTTGAGCGAATCGGTATTGTAGGCAAAGACTCTGGCGCGTCCGGTAATGCCAATCCATTGGCCTTCTCGGGAACGGAATCTGGGATCGACTTGACTCAGTAGGTTCTCAGGGATGTCGCGAGTTCGACCTTCTTTCTGTAAGGCTCCCAATGCACCAGCATCTTGGGCGAAGTAAATATCGGCCGGGGAGTTTTGCCCTTCTTCTAGGATCGTCGCGGCCAGTTCGGCGGTGTCGCCGTAGCGGACATTCACCTCGATGCCGGTTTCGGCTTCAAAGCGATCGAACATCGGACCAATGAGATCTTCGCCACGGCCCGAATAGACGACGAGGCTTGTATCTTCGGTGCTGGCGGTTTCACCTTCTCCGGTCGGACTATCTTGGGTTCCACAAGCAATCAGCACAGTGCTGGTTGCGGCGGCTAACCCGATCAGGGACATAATTTTTCTTCGTTTCACGAGATCCTCCAAACTCTCAATTGAGGTGAGAGTTCATAATAATTGTCAATTGGGCAGGTAAAATTAAACACAAGAAATCGACCTGGCGTGACCTGAATTGCACTGAGATTCTAGGTCTCAATTCAGGTTATCTCTCGCTTTCCCCCTCTGAAGGCGATTCAGGGGAGATTGCTGAGCTTGCAACGCCAGCCGTTTGGGTTATGACGTGATGTCATCCTCTGGATCATCTATAGTTCTAATTCAGAATAATTCTGAATTAGAATTCACCCTAATGACACTAATTCTCATCGAGGACTTTGTCAAGATGTGGAGCGAGTTTTCCTGAGATGGCTTCAGTCTCTCACCGGGCCGCGCCGCGAGAGAGGAGTCGAAAACTTTGCAAATCGGGGAATTGACGGATGGCGATGTCGAGGCAATTGCGAGGGGATTGGCGGTTGGCGAGCTTGCTATAGAGGATTTCGAGGAAGGGGACGAGGTGCTGATAGGAGATGGAGCGTTCGGGAACAACCACCCCAGACGCGCCAGCGTTGAGGAAGGCATCAGCGAGGGGATAGACACTGGCAGCACCGCTGACGACAAGTTTACCCCGCCATTGGCTCATCATCTCAATATCTTGGGGCGAGAGGCGATCTTGGGGCCGGCGATCGCGGATTTTTTCAGCCTTAGACCATCCGAGAACCAGGCCATCGCGATCGCCGTGGAGGGCCAAGTGAACCACATCAACGGACTCATCCCCGAGACATTTCTGCAACAAGCTACGATTGAGGAAGGTTCGTCGGTCCCAAATCCCGTCATTGCTATACACTTGGCAAGGAATGCTGAGGCGTTCAAAGGCTTGGGAGAGCATCAGGGTTTCGGTTTGTTTGCGGATTTCGGGATTCCGACAAACTTCAAAGATGGCTACATTCATAACTCGACTTCCCTTGCTCCCCAGGCGGCTTTAGTGGCATTCTATCAAACCAGCCTCTTTCGGGGGCGATCGCCACGAGAAGGCCTCCACAAAACTTCCCCTGTTCCCTGTTCCCTGTTCCCTGTTCCCTGTTCCCTGTTCCCTGTTCC
>SIHH01000321.1 GCA_004299065.1 Phormidium sp. SL48-SHIP
GGATGGTTGAAATATGCAATCAAAAAGTCGCCCTAGAAGGGCGAGGCTCTAACCCAAAAATTTTTGGTAGCTGAGCCAGTGCGTCGCTTTTGGACCGTAGTTCCACCACAAAATCCGGGCAGATGGGTGCAAACGAGGCTTGCTCATCCTCGCTGAGTTGATTCCATCGAGCTCGTTTAATCCAAGAGGCATCCGGCGATCGCATCGCCCCATTGGGAAGCGTAAAACCGGCACTGGAGTCAAATCCTAGCCCAGTTCCATCTTGTTCTGTCCAAATTCCCAGTTGTACGGCGATGTTAAAATTGCGGTTTCCTGTATCGGAAAAAGCCGGTGGCATAATTTCAACCTCCCCCGTAGCCGCCCGCTCAATCCGCAATGGTTCATTAGCCTGGCAGAACTCCAGGAACTCCTCACGACTCATGGGCGGTAAAGCAGGTAGAGAGACGATGACAGGAGCTGTCTCGGTTTGGATATGAAATGTTGTCATCAGATGTAGGCTTGCCGTTCCTTGACGACCAACATCTTTGAAAGTTTTAATCTAAAAAATTTAAAATGCCAGGAGGCGGATTTGAACCGCCGACACGAGGATTTTCAGTCCTCTGCTCTACCGACTGAGCTATCCCGGCTAACTGCACTCAGAAAACGCTTGTGTTTTTCAGTGCTTAAACATCCTAACAGACCTATTTAGAGAACGCAACCCCTTGGGCGAAAAAAAATCGGTGGAGTCTATCGGCCCGGCGATCGCCCCACCGACCCCCGGAAACTACATCGGGCGTAAGCGAGTCAGTTTCAGGTTAAAGGGACCCCCGCCCGCCGCACCAAAGGCGCGAACTCGGATAATATAAGTCCCGGAGCGCTGAATCCGCATAAACAGCAGTGAGTTCGTTGTCCCATCGGGGCCGTCGTCATTCTCGCCAATGGTCAACCCATCCGGCGTTAGGAGCGACACAATAGTATCAAAACTGTCCGAGGTGACATCGATGGTAATCTGATCCCCCTCCTCCAACTCCACCACATAATCATGAGCGAAGCCACCCTGTCCGGTGGGAATATCGCTTTCGGTGAGGCTTCCGGAAATCTCACCATTGGGCGGTAGGGGACTCGGGTTATAGAGCTGCTTTTGCCGTTCAACGGCCTCGGCCGTCATCACCCAACTCAAGCTAATCAGAGGAACCGCGACTAACTGCTGCACAAATCGAGACATCGGCTTAGCATTCATATTCAAACCTCACAACACGAACCATTCACTGCACTATACCAATCTGGCCTGATCATTCCTGATAAAACCTGTGGACGGATGCACGCCTTGAACTCAATCCAACGGCTTCAACGAATTTTTCCTGCCTTTACCATAACTTGGGGTCTTCCCTTGCTGCTGTGTTGGGCGATCGCCGTGGCAGTCGATCGCCTCTGGCTGGCCCTCGATCGCGCCGTCCCCGACTGGGATACCGCCGATTATCTCACCGGAAGCCTCAACTACTGGCAATTCCTGCAAACGCCAAACTGGTTCTCAGGGGAATGGTGGACGAATCTTTGGCTGTTATCCTCCAAAATCCCCCCTTTTATCTATCTCATTACCGCCCCCTTTCATAGCCTCTTCGGACTCTCTAGCCAAGTGGCCTTTTTACCCTATATCGCCTGGACCGGTGTACTACTGTTTACCGTCTTCGATTTAGGACAACATCTATCCACGCCACGAGTGGGACTGTGGGCCGCCGGACTCTGTATCCTCTTTCCCGGTTTAGTCACCTTCCGCTTTCACTATGTTCTCGACTATCCCCTCGTAGCCGCCACCTCGACCATTCTCTGGAGTTTAACCCGCTGGCGTAACAGTCAAGAGCATCGTCGTCACTGGGCCGTAGCCTTCAGCCTATCCCTGGGAATTGGCATTTTTGTCAAACAGTCTATCGCCCTATTTTTACTGATTCCCATTCTCTGGACTCTGGTTGTGGTACTGCTGAATCGCCAATGGGGACGTTTGGGGCAGTTGCTGGGGGCGATCGCAGGGTCAACCCTAATTTGGGGCTGGTGGTATCGGACTAACTGGTTATTAGTCCTCACCGGCAGCCAACGAGCCACGATCACGGCGGCGGCGGAACAAGGGGATCCCTCCCTGGCCAGTTTAGAAGCCTGGACTTACTATCTGTTGCGGCTACCGGAGGTCATCTCCTGGGTGCTGCTGTTGGCCGCCCTGGGAGGACTGGTTCTGTTAGCAGTCCGGCCCCTAATTCAGCCGCTTGTGAAGGTTCCTAAGCCCCCGCCATGGCGGTCTGGGACGATTCACTGGTTGGCGGTGATTCTCTTAGGGAGCTATCTGTTGAGTTCCCTCAATCCGAATAAGAATCCTCGCTACATTCTGCCCATGTTGCCAATTCTCTCGCTGATCCTCTCCTATGGACTGATGGCCTGGGGATGGCGAGTTCGTTGGGGGATGATCACTCTAACCAGTCTCGTTCTGGCCTTCCAATTGCGGCCAACGCTGGTGTTTATGCCGACGAGTTCCCGTGTCTATCTCGGGGAGTCGTTTCCCCATCAGGAGGTGATTGAGCGGATTGTCGAGGAAACGCCCTATTTACAAACCACGTTGGGAGTCTTGCCCTCCACGGCGAGCGTTAATCAACATAATCTGAATTATTATGGGGCGCGATCGCAGTTTCAAGTCTATGGCCGTCAGGTGGGAGTCCGGGAGGAGGATGTGGCGGCTGATGTGCGATCGCTGTCTTGGTTCGTTACCCAAACCGGAGATCCCGGTTCTGTACCCGATACCTATGACGATATGGTGGCTCGCATTGAGGAGGGAGGAGAGTTTGAGCGACGACAACAATGGTCACTTCCCCAGGGCGAGATCTTAACTCTCTATCACCGCCGCATTCCGCCGATTAGCGTTATCGCTGAGGAGGGACGAGTCCCGGAATCCTTGCAACTGACTCAGGTGACTGTTCCGCCGCGAATTTTGCCGGGAACGGCGGTTCCGGTGACCTATGAGTGGTCGGGACATCATGATGATATTGGAGATGGCCTGATCTTAGTGACTTGGCAACAGACTGATGGTGATGATTTCTGGATTCATGATCACGCCATCACCCAACAGCAATGGCTTGAAACGCCCGCAACGGGGGAGAGTCGTTGTCGCCAAGACCCCGATCGCTGTCACTTCCAGGTCATCGAACGTTTAGCCATGTTGCCCCCCGAGACGCTCACGCCGGGACGTTATGAGTTATCGGTGCAATGGCTGCATCCACAAACCGGGGAGATTAGCCCGATTGAGGCTCCTGAGGTGCTGGTGAGCGTCGATCGCCAGGCGACGGCGATCGCCGCCCCGGAGTTGGATTTGTCCACCCAGTTACGTCAGTTGGCCCAGGTTCTCCCCCAGGGAACGGAGGGGTTTGAGGAGATGTTTGCCCAAATTAGTCGCATCAATCAGTATGACCCGGTTCAGGCCTATCTCGATGGGGTGATTGAGTCGTTGGAGGTTCGCTTACAGCAACAGCCCCAGCGGGCGGATTGGGCCTATGCTGTGGCCTTGGCCTGGATTCTCAATAAACGGGCGGATCGGGCGATTGAGGCGTTTGAACGGGTGGTGGCGATCGATGGGGATAATCCTTATGCTTATGCTTATTTGGCGGTGGTGAATCTCTTGGACTGGCATCCTCGGGCGGCTCAGGCGGCGATCGCCCAGGGACAAGCGTTACCTCAAGATATCCCGGAATGGCCGTTGCTTGACGGAGCTGCTGCCTTAATGGGCGGGAATGTTTGGCGGGCGGCTCAGGTGTTGCCGTTAGGGGGGAAATAGGGAACAGAAATACCGTAGCGGCAATCCCTTGT
>SIHH01000322.1 GCA_004299065.1 Phormidium sp. SL48-SHIP
CCCCCCCATGGAACTTCCCAAATTCGGCAACATTAAACATCCTGGCCGCTGGCTCATTGCCCTGATGGCAGCCGGGGTGTTGGGAACGGCTGCGGTAGCCGGAGTGACGAGTCGCCGCCGGGGGTCTGAAGTCAACCTTGAGGAGTTGACGGTAGAAGTTGACGCGGCCGATGTCACAGTTCGTATTGAAGCCACTGGGGAAGTGCAACCCATCCAGCGGGTGAACCTTAGCCCGAAAACTCAAGGGCGCTTGGAACAGCTTTATGTGGAACAGGGAGATGAAGTCAGCCAGGGAGAAGTCGTGGCGGTGATGGAAAATGACGAATTGGCGAGCCAGTTAGCCCAAGCTGAGGCCCGCTTAGATCGCGCCCGCGCCCGCTTAGCTGAACGGGAAAATGGCCCCCGCATCGAGGAGATTGAACGGGCCAGATCGTCTGTGAGTCAGGCAGAGTCGCGTTTGGCCAGTGCTGAGGCGAATTTGGCTCAATTAGAGGCCGGAAATCGCCCGGAAGACATTGCAGAGGCGGAGGCGGCTCTGACACGGGCGCGATCGAGTATTCGTGAGGCAGAATCGAGGATGACGTTGGCCCAAGCTGACGTACGCCGCAATGAACAGCTTTACCAAGATGGGGCAATTTCCCGCCAAGATCTCGATCGCGCCCAAGATGAGGCCCGTCGCGCCCAAGCGGCCGTTGAACAGGCCCAGGCGGCCGCGTTAGAAGCTCAACGACGCTTAGAGCGCCTACGCAGTGGCAGTCGTAGCGAGGAAATCGATCGCGCTCGGGCGGAGGTCAACTCAGCTCGGGCCGATGTCTCACAGGCTCAGTCTCAGTTAGAGGAATTGTTAACGGGAACTCGCCCGGAAACCCTGGCCCAAGCTATGGCGGATGTGATGGAAGCCGAGGCCCAAGTGCGGTTTGCGGAGATTCAGTTGGAGGATACTCGGGTACGTGCGCCTTTTTCGGGGATTATTACTCAGCGTTATGCTGATGAGGGGGCGTTTGTGACGCCGGCGACTTCAGCTTCGGCGGTGAGTTCGGCCACATCCACCTCTGTGGTGGCCCTAGCTCGGGGGTTAGAGGTGTTGGCGAAGGTTCCTGAGGCGGATATTAGTCAGATTAAGCCGGGCCAGTCTGTCGAGATTGTGGCCGATGCGTTCCCCGATGAGGTGTTTATGGGGGAGGTGGAGTTAATTGCCCCCGAAGCGGTGGTGGAACGAGATGTGACGCTGTTTCAGGTGCGTTTGAGGATTGTCTCGGGGTTGGATCAGTTACGCTCGGGGATGAATGTGGATTTGACCTTTTTGGGCGATCGCTTGGCCAATGCGTTAGTGTTACCAACGGTGGCGATCGTCTCTCGTGCAGGCGAGACGGGGGTTTTGGTTCCTGATGAGGACAATCGTCCCCAGTTTCAAGCGGTGACGTTAGGGCCAACTCTGGGCAATCAAATTCAGGTTTTGGATGGTTTAGAAGACGGCGATCGCGTTTTCTTGGAGTTACCCCAGGGTGAAAATTTAGATGATATCCTAGGACGGAATGAATGATGTTTTATACGAACTTTGACTTGTCTCACAGATGTCTAATTCCACAGGTTTATAGCATTTTAAAAAATGCTTGCTACACCCCGACAGACATCTATGGCACGACTTCTGAAAATTGGGATTAATTACAGAGGTTTAATGACAGATATCTATCGGGGCGCTAATGGTTCGCCGTTCCCCAGTGTCTAGGGTACGCTGATTGAATTAGAGTTTATCGTAAGCGGATTCCGTATCAGCCAAGTCCACCGCCAACGGCGAAATATCCCCCTGCAACACCCACGCACCCCAAAAATAAGGACTCAACAACGGACAATCCTCATCCTTATAATCGCCCTTTAACTCCTGCAAAATCTCCCGTCCTAACAGTAACTGCCGCAGTTCTCCCGCCTTGACCGTGCGCACATCAAACTGAGCGCAACTCAGGGCTTTAGCCCGTCCAAGTCCCTCATTTAAATGATGAAAAAACCGTTCCATCAGATACACCGTAGCGCGGGCAGGAACCGACCAAAGACTCATTAGGAGTGTTTTTGACCCCGCCACCACAAACGCCCGCCGTAAGCCAAATACACCCTCACCCGAGGCGATTTCACCCAGCCCCGACTGGCAGGCAATCAGGGCGCTGAGTTCATTGCCCCACAAGTCCAACGCCGCCACATCTTGGGCGAACAACACCCCCTTCAGCCCCTCCGGCAGCGGCAAGCCTTGGTTCCAGATATTCGCCCCCGCCAGGGCAATTCCCGAGCGGTACATGGCATCGTCGGCATCTTCATCGAGGCGACTGGGGGGATGGTTGCGGAGGTAGGCTTCGATTTGCGGGACGACATCCCGTAACCGTTGACTCACGCGAGGATTTTCGCTCTCCACATCTTGGGCAACCTGTTGCACCGTATCCAACAAACCTCGATTCATCAGGGCGGGATGTTCTTCAAACAGCTTCGTTTCCTGACCCGTTTCAGCCGCCAGTAAGGCGAAAACCAACTGAAGATAGGGTTTTTGGGCGCTGCGGGCGAAGCCGTGGGTGGCGACGGCCAGGATGCGGGGACAGTCTCCGTCGGTCAGATGAGAGGAGACCGCCGCTTTGTCTAAATAGGGTTGAGTGTTCAGCAGTTCCCCGACGCGACGACCAAAACGCTCGGTTCCCACGGCGCGGCCGAAACCAGACAGGCGGGTTAGAGTTGCCCCTAAGTCGGCTGTGGCGATGTCTGAGTTGGCTTCGGGAGTTGGGACGGGGTGGGACTTCTCTCCATCCCAGTTATAATCCGGGTCGGCGAGAATGGTGGCGGGGCGAACGGTCAAGGGACGTTCGCTGATGTCCCGTCGCAGCAGGTCCCGTCCGGCACTGAGGTAGCTGATACTGTAGGTATCGCCGAGATAGGGACTGGGGCAATGGGGAAACTGGGGAAGAATCTGAAATGGCAACAGATTGAGGGTGCTGTCGGGGGCGAGAAACCAGTGGGAGACATCCCCTAAAGCATTGAGGAGGGGTTGACAGAGGATTTGTTGCAACCGTTGACTGTCCGCCCCAGAGGAGTCAATGTCGCTGGCTGAACCGGTCATGCCAAAGTGGTCACCCGGCCCGACAAACCGACGGCGAAACTGTTGAATCAAGGTATCGAGGGGTTCGGCTTCCCCTAAATCCAGCAGCCGCACCCGTTCCGGTTGGTGCGCCATGACCACAAAGGCGAGATAACGCTCTTCTTGCCATTTCGAGGCCCGGAAATCATAGCGTGTGAAGCGGACGAACTCCACCAAGGCTGAACCGTCGGGGAGTTGAGCGGCAATTAGCTGACGGTTGAGGTCGTCCTGGTTCAGTTGCAATTCCGGGATTTCTTGCGCCAGTTCTTTTTCCAGGGTTTCGGCGGTTTTGTAGAGTTGGCTGACGTCCTCACGATGCTGTTTGAGGCGCTGTCCGTACTGTTGGGAGGATTCATCGGGTAGAGACGGAATCACCTCGAACAGTTTGTCTCGAATCTCCTCTTGACACTGTTGCCAGTTGCGGAATAGGGATTGAACCGCCTCGGGATAGCGTCCACTGTAAATGGCGGCACTCTGGGCAGCGAGGGCGGCTGTGGTCAGGGCTTTGCGGCGCAACAGGGCATCCAACGCCGCGCCAACGGCTTGCGGGTCATCGGCCAGATGTTGCCAAACTAGGGTTAGGAAGGCGTAATAGCTTTCGGGATTGGATTGCAGATACTCCCGGCGTTCCCGGTCAGAACTGGTGCTGAAGATATAGCGTAGGCGCTGTTGTTCCGACTCTAGGGAGGCTTGGAACTGTTCCGA
>SIHH01000323.1 GCA_004299065.1 Phormidium sp. SL48-SHIP
TGTTCCCTGTTCCCTGTTCCCTGTTCCCTGTTCCCTGTTCCCTGTTCCCTTCTTCTAAAACTCATAATTCTCATCCCCCACCCATAAACTGATGGGAACCGCATGAGCGCCATTACTCACCTTGACTTGCACCACAAACGCTTCAGGTTCATCAACTTGAATTTGGCGAATGTGATTGTTAATATCATTGCGTTGATCTTCGGGCATATAATAGCGTTCCAAGCCGTAGAGAATTTGCCAATTGCGGGCTTGTCCCTGGAGGGCAATTTGGGTCGCGGGGAGATTCTCGGGAGGCTCTGAACTGACGGCGACTGGAGTCCAGGGACGTGGCGGTTCGCCGGGATTGGCGACCTCGCTGGGTTCTTCGAGAATCACGTAAAAGTCGAAGGACTGCTGCGAGTAACCGTTCGGGGAATGAAACACCTCATCGCCGCCGGGAAGTTGCTCTAACACCTCTCGCCGAGAAATCTCATAACTGAGGGTTTGATAATAGCCCCGTAGAAAATCATAGGGGTCAACAGGAGCCGTTTGCAGGACAACGGGAGTCCCCGTCATCACGGTATGAGCGTCACGAGCGGGAACCGCTAAAATGAGCAATCCTTGCAACAACAACGGTAGCCAAAAACGCCATTGGGGAAGGCGACGTTTGCTCGATTGTGGCTGAAGTTGAGGTTCAGTTTCGGGGGACGTGGTAATTGTTGGCTGAGTCATGAGTTGTGTTCCTGGAGTTGCGGTGAGGAGAGTCGTTTGGTTTGCCCGATGTTGCGTTCAAACCAAAGTCCGGCCAAAATTACGCCAACGCCACAGGCGGCGAAGACGATCGCCTTGGTGACCAGGCCGGTGTTATATTCCAAGGTGCGCGTCATAATCCCGACAATGAGCAGGATCATACCGCTCCAAAAGCTGCGACGACTGCCCAGGGCCAGTCCATCTCGGATGGCGGCGATGGAGAGGACGAAAAAGAGAATGTTGAACAGTAATGGCCCGAGGACAACCAGGGGGGTGAGGTTTAAATGCACGTAAAGACTTCCCCCCGTCAGGAGTATCATGATGGCGATGACTCCGGTATTGAGCGATCGCTCCTGAGTGAGACTAAAATTGGCCAAACGACGGCCCAGTTTCAGCCACAGCCAGATGGCTAGGCTCGAACAGATGAGAAAATCGACCATCACATGAGTCACCCAGGAGAATCTGAACATCTCTGGAACCATTGAGATCGAGGCCCAGCCGTTGAATGAGAGAACGTAAAAAATAACAGCCAGCCAAATTAAGGCGATATTGCGGGCGATCGCCTGAAATGACGGTTCAATCCATTTTCGGGGAGATTGGGCGCTATAGCCCCATAGAAGCGCCGCTGGAAGTACGATCGCCACCTCTAGTTTCCAGTTGGCGATCGCTGTCAGGTTCATGAAAAATGACAGGCTAAACAGCAACGCCCCCAAACCAAATGTGACGCGAGAGCGGCTACGATGAGCGAGGGGTAGAAACAAAACCAGGCTCAACAGGGGCATATGAACGATCGCCAACTGATAGAATGACAGATCACTAACATTCATTGCGTCAATCGTCCCCCGTAGGTAGCCAAACCCCACTAAGAGCAGCGATAAAATACTCAAGGCCGGCATCGCCAAACTCAAGGCCATCAGCCAGACGGCGAATCCCCAAACCAAACAAAGTTGGTACAGTTCGCCGGTCTGGTGAAACATCTGGGAGACGAGAGAAATGTTAGCCCCTAACGTCAATCCTCCCAAAAGAAGTAAAGCCGCCCCCAGTTTTTTTAGGCCATTTTTAGCGGGCGATCGCCATAAATAAAAGCCAATTGTATTAATCGCCAAAAAGGTCACCATTAATAAAATGACCTTGACCTCGCGGCTCCAAACCGTCCAATTCGCCGCGACAAATGTAATCACCCCTAAGCCGAGAAGAATCCCTCCTAGACTAATCAGGATGGTCGTAAACTGACCGCGAGCCTGAGATTCAATCTCCTCAAACTCATAGCGATCAGCAAGTTTTCCGTATAGTTGGGCATCAATTAAGCCCTCATTCCACCATTGCTCCGACTCTTGACGAAGTTGGCGGCGAAATTTCTCCGAAGCCATATCAAACTGACTCCCGTTATAATCAGGTTGTCCTTAGCTTACGCTCAGATGACCGATATGACCCTCGGGAATAGACAGTTTCTTAATAGGAAAGAGAACGGAAAACAACTCAAAAACTGTCCCAAGCCGTTCCTAAAACATCCCTAAGAGGGAGATTGCATGAGGGGATTTTCGTTTTCATCGACTCGGGGAAGTCCTAAACTATAGTTGCGAACCGGCGCACCGAGGTTATAGCTGAGTTGCCCCTGTTGCAACATCGATCGCACAAAATGCTCCAAATCCGAGCCAATGCGGCGGATATTGTACTCGTTTAAATCCTGGCCCGCACTCGCGGCCACCAATTCCTCAAACTTGTCATACACCTGTTGCACCGTCTCATCAGTCCAAACCAGTTCATTGTCGGGATCGATGTCTAGGGTGAGTTTATCAGGGCTGGGGACAATATCTCTTCCTTCGATTTCAGCCGTAAAAATGCGAATGTGGCGGGTCGTGGATTTGAGCAGCACAGGTGAGATGGACATAGGACAACAAGTCGAACAACAAATAGAACAATAAACTGAATCGGCAAATTCACGGTAAAGACCGTCTGACAGCGGCTTGACTCGCGGATTGTACCGACATTGTAACGGTCTGTTGCCGATGCAGACAAGGTTTCTACCGTTTAGGGGAGGAGATCCGGCGAGACTCCTGCTAGGATTGAGGGCAGTAGTTGGTCATGGTTCAAAGAAAACGACGTGAAAGACCCGTTTGTGCGATCGCCTCGTCTGGTCGATCCAGCAGACAACATTGTTCAGCAGGCCCGCCAGGGAAGTATTGCCGCCATCGTTCAGGTGTTAAATGATAACCTGACCGATCTCGGTGTGCGGACTCGGGCCGTCTTTGCTGACGGTTGGCTGCAACTTCTGTGTGAGTCTCCCCAGGCGGACGGCCTGAAGATGGAAGAAGTGGTTGAGCGGATTCAAAGTATCCTCGAAAGTGTTTCTCCGCGCAACATTCGCCGCGTGAATGTCAACTGTCGAGTTGCACGAGAAGACCAACTGCTTTGGCTCGATGAAATCCGTCGCGATCCTGAAAATCAACTGTTATGGTCCGAGCCGATCTCGATTCGACGGCCTAATCTCTTCAAACGACTCCTAACCACTTGGCGAACTCCGACCGGCCCTCGTAAAGTCGCCTTACCTCGGCGGCTGCAACCCTCACAACCTCGTAACCCCGAGCGCGATCGCCAAACCTTGATTGGGGCGGTTATCGTTGTGATTGTATTGCTCCTCGGCGGCTTTTGGGCCTACCGAACCTGGATCGTATCTCTCCCGTCAGAGTCAACAGATATCCCTCCCCAGGAGCCAGAAACGCCCCAAACCGATCCTTCCCCGCCTCCCGCAACTCAGAGCGACCCCTTTGCTCAAGCGGTTAGTCTGGCAGAACAGGCCTCTCTTGCCGGACAAACGGCTCAAAGCCGCGCTGAATGGCTCGATTTAGCCGCCAAATGGCAACGGGCCGCTGATCTCATGGCTGAAGTTCCCTCCGATGATTCGCGCTACCCAACCGCTCGCGATCGCACCCAACTCTATCGCCAAAATAGTCGCGTGGCTCAACAACGCGCTGAACAAGTTGATCAGGCGACAGATTAGCTGTTCTTTAACTCGGCGGATCACTATTGTCGCCGTTCTCCCCGTCTTCTGAATCAGTCTGGGGTGTCTCAGGAGTCTCTGTCTC
>SIHH01000036.1 GCA_004299065.1 Phormidium sp. SL48-SHIP
TCAGGTTCGGGTTCCGGCTCAGGTTCGGGTTCTGCAAAGGTCAGATTTAAGTCAAAGCTGTCAATTCCCAACTGATTGGCGAAACTGCCGATCGCCAGCGATCGCCCATCACCGTTAAACTCAACCGTCACGGTTTGGAAGCGATCAAACTCACCGCCAACACCTAGATTGGGGGATGTTTTTGGCAAAACAAAACTATCAATAACCGCTCCAGTCCCATCGAGAACTTGAATCGTATGGTCTAGGTGAGGAGAGGTATAACGTAGCGTCAGTTGTCCAGCAACGATCGCCGGCAGAGTCTCAGCAATCCCCACCTGAATCGCCTCATCGCCGCTATAAGTCATGAGGGTGCGCCCTCCCGCCGCCGCGAAGTTCCCTCGTCCTCCGCTCTCACGGCTCCACAGGGCGATCGCATTGTCAGAAAAAGTCAACCCCTGGCTGGCATATTGAGTCCCAATCGCCGCCAAATCTGTAACATCTGAGAAGTCTAGTTGAACATCCATTGGACTTAAAAGATAAAGGTCAAACGCCAGCCTACTAGCAGTCTAGCACGCCAATAAAACGAATACCCCCACCTTAACCCCTTCTTATATTTTCTTGACAATTTCTTGACAATTTCTTGATAATATTGACGGTGAACTCAATAAATTCACCTCAGAGATAAACCTTACTTTTTAATAATTACTAAAACAAGACATAAAAAAGACATCATACCAATTTTCAGGAGTCGTGCCGTAGATGTCCATAGGGGAACCCACAACCCCTCCCAGGAGGGGACGGCCGTTCGCCCTACTCGGTGTCAGATGTCTAGCAAGCATTTCGAAAAATGGTATTAAACTGTACAAAAATTACAATCCAAAAACCCGAATACCCAGTCGTAAGCCAGAAACCATCGATCTTGCCAACTCCTTAAGTCCCGCTTCTAACCAGCAGGAGTCTTCCCGAAACCCGAAACCAAGACTTGTACAAAAGAGAGCCAACAGTGATTAACTATTAGGAAGATATCCCCAACCTATCCGTTCTGCGTTCATGTCTGCCTCTCGTCAAAAGTCCTTCAAAAACCGCTACCGTGGCAACTGGCATACCATTGCCACACGAACCCGCCGTTTTAGCCGCAACCGCTGTATCCTCAACCCCTTCCACAAAGCCGAAGCCGTCCATCACCTACGCTATCGAGACATCCGAGGCAAAATAGCCGGGCGAGAAGTCCCCGGCTGGGATGTCGTTCCCCTCTGTCGCCGCTGTCATGGTCGAGTTCACCGTAAACAACATTGGTATAGTGCCAAACGTCACCCAGCCCTCAACAATCGTCAACATTGGGGAGTCCTGTGGCGACTGCGGCTGCGGTTTTGGCTCTGGGCTGGGGTGTTAAATTTGTGGTGGGTTCCAGCCTTGACCGTGGCCCTAGCGACGGCATGGTTCACCTATGGTACGCCGATCAGGGAGACTCTACCGCGACTGAACCCACCGTCTGAGTATGACTTTAATGAATCGGATGTCCCAGATTCCCTCTGAAACCTCGTTTTTCCGTGATTTTCAAGTTTTTGAGGGCCTCCGTAAACAAATTTTTCCTGAACTGCTGCGTCGTCACTACCAACAACGACAACTCAACATCTGGTCAGCGGCCTGTTCTCGGGGTCAAGAAGCCTACAGCCTGGCCATACTGCTCTATGATGCCTTTCCGCTGATGGTTCATCATTGGACTCTACAAATCCTCGCCAGCGACATCTCCGACGACGTACTACGTCAAGCTCGCTCCGGGATCTATAGTGACTTAGAAGTCAAACGCCGTCTTCCCCCACGTTTACGAGAACGTTACTTTCGTCGCCAGGGCAATGATTGGGTGGTCTGTGATGAAATTCGCCTCATGGTTCAGTTTCGCCGCATTGATTTGCGTCAACCGCTTCCACCTCTGCCAAAAATGGATGTGGTGTTGTTGCGAAATCTCTTGATTTATTTTGAGGTTCCTGAGCGAACCCATTTATTGCATCAGGTGGCAGAAGTGATTAAACCCCAAGGATATTTGGTCTTGGGAGCCAGTGAAACCTTAACTAGCTCCTTTGAGGGATTTCGACCCATTCTGCGGAATGAAACCGTATTTTACCAGTTCTGTCCCTCGGAGGATGTGGTTTAGAGCGATCGCCCCGTAGAATATGGACATCGAATCGATAGAGATACCCTAGAGACACCCTAGAGATACCCTATTGACATTCTCCCCCGCTCAACCGATCAACGGTGTGCATCGACAGTTGGCGTCAACAGTGTGAAAGACCGTACTGTTAGGGGCGGGCAACGCGACCCCTTAAGGGCGATCGCAATTTAACAAAACGTTACAATAGAAACAAGTTCACAGCGACTCGGCTCGTCAAACCCGGTTTGTAGCACCATTCATCGCCACAAGCCCGACAGTAATCATCCTTTGCTCGACTGGCGAACGTCCCCCATAACGTTCCTTGTATTTCGACAGTATGTTTCGACGGTTCGAGTCTCGCTCTACCCCAGTTGCATTCAGGAGACCCCTCTATGAACGGCTCGTTCCGCGTCGGAAACCTTTTCGGAATCCCCTTCTATCTCAACGCATCCTGGTTCCTCGTCCTAGCCCTCGTGACCTTCAGCTACGGCGGCGGACTCGCCAGTCAATTTCCAGAACTCGGTGTCATTCTGCCCTGGATTTTAGGATTAGTGGCGGCCCTGCTGCTATTTTCCTCCGTCCTTGCCCATGAATTGGGCCATAGCTTCGTCGCCCAAAGCCAAGGGATTGAAGTCAAATCCATCACCCTGTTTCTCTTTGGTGGCTTAGCCAGCTTAGGGCGAGAGTCCGAGACTCCCGGAGAGTCGTTCTGGGTCGCCATCGCCGGTCCCTTGGTCAGTCTAGGTCTGTTCGGTCTGTTCACGGCGATCGTGCAAACCGTCCCCCTCTCAGCCCCCTTAGCGGCGATTCTGGGATTGTTGGCCACGATTAACCTGATTTTGGCCCTGTTCAACCTGATTCCCGGACTCCCCCTCGACGGCGGTAACATCCTGAAATCAGCCGTCTGGAAAGTCACCGGGAACCCCTATAAAGGAACCGTGATTGCCAGCCGCGTCGGCCAAGTCATTGGTTGGTTGGCGATCGCCTCGGGTGTCATTCCCATCTTCTTCAACGCCGGCTTCAACTTCTGGAACGTCCTCATTGGCTGGTTCCTCCTGCAAAACGCCGGAACCTCCGCCCAATCGGCACAAATCCAAGAAAAACTCGATGGCCTAACCGCTGGCGATGCTGTCACTCCTGATAGTCCCGTCATTCCCGCCAACCTCTCCCTGCGAGAGTTCGCCAACAACTACGTCATCGGTCGTCGCAACTGGCGCAAATACCTCGTCACCGACGAGAACCAGAAACTCATCGGCGCCCTATCCGTCGAAGCCATGCGTCAAGTTCCCACCTCTGACTGGAATGATGTCCAAGTCTCTGAGTTGATGGAAAGCGTCGATGTGCAAACCGTCGAATCCAACCAATCCTTGCTCGAAGTCGTCACCCTGCTCGAAAACCAAAAACTCTCCGAACTTCCTGTTATTGGGGAAAACGGAATCGTTCTAGGACTCCTAGAAAAAAGCTCTGTGATTCGCCTCCTCCAGAACAAAAACGATAGTCAAGCGAAGCCCGCGTAGAGGCAAAACCAGCGACAACCGAATAAGACAGGGAAGTTCTTGAATCGATTTCCCTAAGCAAAAGGCGGGCATAACCCGCCTTTTTTCTATCCAAACATTAAGACCAAACATTAAGACTAAACATCAAACTTGAAGGATCTATCAAACCCCAGCTATCAAGCGATGTCCTGGTGCTTTATTCTCCGTTAATCGGGATTTTGAAACAGAGTTTCCAAATACACACGGGCCGCCCGGCGGTAATTTTGAGACGCTTCCGGCGTGCTGCTGTCGCCATTTTGCAGCAAAAACAGAGATAACGCCGCCGCAAAGATGCGGTCTTGATCCCAATCAGGATGACTATCGAGATAACTCTTGAGCGATTGATGTAGGTCTTCAGGGATTTCTGCGAGTATGCTGACGCTAGTATTCATAACGGCCTCCGGCTTGTAGGGGATGGGGAAGGTTGGGGGGTGATCTGTTGAGGCAACCTTGACCCGTCGCATCATTGTGGTCTGATCAGGGGTGGGCTTGTCAATGTTGCGAAAGATGAACTTTTCTCTTTTCGACCCAGGGGCTTCACGAGAGAATAAGGGTTTGAGCCTTGTTTTTGTAACTTAACGTTACATTGAGTCCCGGATTCTGAGTGCCAAGCCGCCCCCTCCCAGAAATCCCCAACCTTGCCCAGTCGTCCCCAAGGTCGGCGATCGCCTGTGGAAAACCCTCAACAACCTGTGGAAAACCCCCTGAGAAGTTGTGGAAACCTTGTGGAATCTTTGGGGAAAGATTCCCAGAATGATAAGAATTGCAACGGCTCCAAATTGGAGAAATTGGCTTAATATGGCAAAGGCAACTTAACCTCGTTGTTTTTATAGTGCGCTTTCCCTGGCAGCAATCCTCGAACTCAAACCCGCCCCCTGACGATGACTCAGCCAAAGGTCTCGGCACATTTGGCGGCGTCTTTACCCCCTCAATTCTCACCATCTTGGGGGTGATTATGTACCTTCGCTTCGGCTGGGTGGTCGCTAACGTCGGCTGGCTCGGTAGCCTAGTCATCGTCACCCTAGCCACCTCAATCACGCTGCTGACGAGCCTTTCCATCTCCGCCATTGCCACCGATCGCGTCGTGCGAGTGGGGGGCGCATACTACATGATTAGTCGCTCCCTCGGCATCGAAACCGGAGGGGCCGTCGGGATTCCCCTCTATTTCGCCCAAGCCTTCTCCGTCGCCCTCTACACCCTAGGCTTCGCTGAAAGTTTAAGTAATAGCTTTCCAGTTCTGGCAGACTATCAAACCCCCATCGCCCTCATCACCACCCTGGTTGTTGCCGGACTCGCCATCCAGTCAGCGGATTTAGCCATCCGCGCCCAATACTTCATCATGGCGGCGATCGCCCTGTCCCTCCTGTCCCTTGCTTTCGGTAGCCCCATCGCCGAAAGCGACATCGGTATGTGGAACGTCTCCGGGCGGGTTGGCGAACCCTTCTGGGTCGTCTTTGCCGTCTTCTTCCCCGCCGTCACCGGCATCATGGCAGGGGTCAATATGTCCGGCGACCTCAAAGACCCCTCCAAATCCATCCCCAGAGGAACCCTAGCCGCCGTTGGCGCGGGATACATCATTTACATGGTGTTACCCCTGTTCCTGGCGACCCGAGCCGACTATACCGCCCTAACCGAGAATCCCCTCGTCATGCGGGATATCGCCATTTGGGGCGATGCGATTCTGCTCGGCGTTTGGGGGGCCACCCTCTCCAGCGCCCTCGGCAGTATTCTCGGCGCACCCCGCGTTCTGCAAGCCCTAGCCCGAGATGGCGTCTTACCTCCCGTGCTGCGTTGGCTAGGCCAAGGACGAGGCGACAATGACGAACCCCGCCTGGGAACCTTCCTCACCCTCGGGGTGGCCTTGGCCGCCGTCAGCCTGGGGGATCTCAACCTAATCGCTCCCGTCTTAACCATGTTCTTCCTCAGTACCTATCTGGTGTTGAACGTGGCCGCTGGCCTTGAAGGCTTCCTAGAAAGTCCCTCGTTTCGTCCCACCTTTGGCGTTCCCTGGTATTTCTCCGCCTTGGGGGCGATCGGCTGTCTCTGGGTGATGCTGCTCATTAACCCCGTCGCAGCGGTGGTGGCCGCGATTTTCGTTCTCAGTGTCTATCTCTGGCTCGAACGCCGGGAACTACAATCGGCCTGGGGCGATGTCCGTCGCGGCTTATGGGTCGAACTAGCCCGTATGGCCATTCTCAGCATGGGAGATGACACAGACACCAAAAACTGGCGACCTCATATGCTGGTCTTATCCGGCGCCCCCATGCGTCGTTGGGCCTTGGTGGAATTAGCCACAGCCCTGACCCATAACCGAGGTATGGTCACCATTTCCAGTATTCTCCCGAGTGGGTCCCGAGATATGGGACAACAGGCGGCCCTGGAGACAAAGATTCGTGAGTATCTCGAAAAACGAGGGGTTCAGGCTCTGGTGCGCCTAGTGACCGCTCCCGATCCCTTTGTGGGGGCCGAACGACTCGTCGAAGCCTATGGGATTGGCCCGTTGGTTCCGAATACGATTCTCCTGGGAGACAGCGAACAGGAGCATTTACGGGCAGATTATTGTCGCTTGATTGCCAAACTCTATCAATCTCGTCGTAGCATCATTATTTTTCGCGAAAATCCTGAACAGGAGTTTGGCCAGCGCCGTCGTATTGATGTCTGGTGGGGAGGATTACAAGCCAATGGCGGCTTGATGCTACTGCTGGCCTATTTGTTGCGAACCAGTAGTCAATGGCGGGGGGCTGAGATTTCGCTGAAATTAGTGGTTCCCAATGAAATGGCGGCCCAAGCGGCGCGTCAGAACTTAGAACGAGTGGCCCAACAGTTACGCATTGGCGCCACCACCCAAGTGATTTTAGCCGAAGGTCGTCCCTTTCCTGAGATTTTGCAAGAATCCTCAGCGAATGCGGATTTGGTCTGTTTAGGGGTGGCGAAACCCGGTGAGGATATGGATGCCTTTGCGGACTATTATGGACGCTTGCAAACGATGGCGGCGGGACTACCGACGACTCTATTTGTGCTGGCGGCGGAGGGAACCTCTTTTGAAGATGTCCTGCAACAAGATGCGCCAGCGGCTCGACGGTAAGGGCGACCACAAAGGTCGCCCTCTTCTGGTCGCCCGAATCGGGAGTTGGTCAGGGTTACTCTTCGGTTAACTCGTCGTCTAACTCACTATCTTCAGCAGCCGGAGGTACGATCGCCACGGCGGCGATCGCATCGTCTTTGTCGAGACGTTGCACACGAATCCCAGTGGCAGAGCGGGATTGAGGCGTGATGGCGCTGGCAGCTTGGCGGATAATAATCCCCCGCATGGTCACCATCATCAGTTCATCGTCTTCGTTGACGACAATCAAGCCGACCACGCTATCGTCTTTGAGATGAGACTTAAACTTCGTCGAAATCGTCCCTTTCCCGGCCCGACGTTGTAGGCGGAACTGAGACACGGGAACCCGTTTCCCATAGCCGCCGGTGGTGACGATTAACACCCAGGGTCCCTCACCGGTTGAGGTAGCCTCATCGCTTTCATCGCCATTGAGGTCACTTTCGGCCGCGTCATCGACCTCGCTGTCATCAGTATCTTCTAGGGTTTCGACGACGCTACTGGGCAAGACATCCATACTAATGAGGGTGTCATCATCCCGTAGGTTCATCGACTTAACGCCGCGAGTGGCTCGACCCAGGGGCCGCAGTTGCTCGTGATCGGCTTTGAAGTGAATGGCCATGCCCAAGCGAGAGCCGATAATAATACTATCTTCGGCCCGAGCCAGACGCACCCAGCGCAACTCGTCGCCTTCACTGAGGGAAATGGCAATGAGGCCATTGGCGCGAATGTTGGCAAAGGCGGAGAGTGCGGTTTTTTTGATGTTGCCGCCCCGAGTTAGCATGATTAGATAATTGTCATCGCTAAACTCGCTGACGGGAACCACGGAGGTGATTTTTTCATCCCGAGGAATGGGCAACAGTTGTACGATGGGCATCCCCCGCGAGGTTCGTGAACCGGTGGGAATTTGATAGGCTTTGACGCTATAAACAACGCCGCGATCGCTAAAAAAGAGGATCTGGTCATGGTCGCAACAGGTCAGGAAATGGGCAATACCATCATCCTCTTTCATCTTCGTTCCCGATTTGCCGCGAGTGGCCCGGTTTTGGGCTTCAAAGGTGTTGACGGGCATCCGTTTGATGTAGCCCTGTTCCGTCACCAAAATCAAGGCCTGTTCGTTGGCAATTAAATCGGTGTCATCGAGGTCCCCTTCATCTCTGAGGATTTCGGTGCGGCGGGGACTGGCGAAGATTTCTTTGAGTTCGAGAAGTTCGCTTTCAATGATTTCTAAGACCCGTTCCCGCCGTGCCAAGATATCTTCTAAATCGGCAATGGTTTCTTGAAGTGCCTCATGTTCCTGTTGGATTTTATCGGCTTCTAAGGCCGTTAAACGCCGCAACTGCATCTGAAGAATGGCATCGGCTTGATAGTCCGAAAGGTTGTAATCTTGGATGAGTTGGGTTTTGGCTGAGGCACTGTCGGGGGACTGACGAATCAGACGAATCACGCCATCGAGATGTTGGAGGGCGATGAGTAACCCCTGCAAGAGATGATCCCGTTCTTGGGCTTTTCGCAATTCGTAGCGGGTACGCCGGGCGATGGTTTCAATGCGGAAGTCGAGGAAAACTTGCAGGAAGCGACGTAAGGACAACAGTTGCGGTTCGCCATCGACGAGGGCCAACATATTGGCCCCAAAGTTGTTTTGGATGGGGGTTTGTTTGTAGAGATTGTTCAGAACCACCCGAGGATAGGCATCCCGTTTAAGTTCAATGACAATCCGCATTCCGTCGCGATCGCTCTCGTCGCGAATGTCGGAGATTCCTTCGAGTTTTTTGTCGTTCACCAAGTCGGCAATTTTCTCGATTAAGGCCGCTTTATTGGTTTGGTAGGGTAACTCGGTGACAATGACGGCTTCGCGATCGGGGGCGCCACGCCGTTCTAAGGTTTCAATGTTGGCGACACCGCGCATGGTGATGGAACCGCGTCCGCTAGTATACGCATCGCGAATGCTACTGGTTCCTAGAATCTGGCCGCCGGTGGGGAAATCTGGCCCCGGAATGTACTGCATTAAATCGAGATCGCCTAATTCGGGATTATGAATTAAGGCCACTAAGCCATCGATCAGTTCCCCCACGTTATGAGGGGGAATGTTGGTGGCCATACCGACCGCAATTCCCGAGGACCCATTCACGAGAAGTTGAGGGACTCTGGCGGGGAGAACGATGGGTTCTTGTTGCGAACCATCGAAGTTATCGGCAAAGTCAACGGTGTCGGAGTCGATATCTTGCAGTAGGGATAGGCTACTGAACCGTTGTAGGCGGCTTTCGGTGTACCGCATGGCGGCTGGGGGATCGTTGTCCACGGAGCCGAAGTTACCATGGCCTTCAATCAGGGGCGATCGCATCGAAAACGGTTGCGCCATCCGCACTAGGGCATCATAGACGGCGGTGTCTCCGTGGGGGTGGTATTTCCCGAGGACTTCCCCCACCACCCGAGCGCATTTACGAAAGGGGCGATCGTGATACAGGCCCAGTTCGTGCATCGCATAGAGAATGCGCCGGTGGACGGGTTTGAGTCCATCTCGGGCATCGGGTAAGGCTCGACCGACGATGACGCTCATGGCGTATTCGAGGTAGGATCGAGACATTTCGTTCCCTAAATCCGTGGGAACGATCCGTTCTTCGGCAATGGTCATACGGTAAAAATCTCCCTTAAAACCGCAGTTGGGCAGGGTTGTGTTGACATCAACCGGCTGCGTGCGGGTTACTTTTTTTAACGGCAATGACGCAGGCAATTTGCGCCAATTCTGGTTAGTATTTTAACATAATGCGATCGCCTCTGGATCGTTTACGGCCGGCGTCAAAGCTTGCGGGTTCTCATTAGAATTATCGCCCCAAAGAGTTAAGGCTTTAGGGGCTTGAAATAGAAGCCGGTTTTAACGTCAATAACTCGCCGCCTCTGGGGGGAACTAGAATGATAAAATAACGATCTGATCGATGTCGTTAAATGGGGGGCGATCGCCCTCGGATCAGCCCCGTTCTATCTTGAACCTGAGGACCCGAACAAGCGACCGATGAGATCAGACCTCCACAACGGTTTCGTTACCGTGAACGCTCAACCTTCAATTGCGATATGTTTCCTATTCTCTACGCTGAGGCCTTCCTCGATCATCGAACTGGAGCCTATCATCCAGAACGCCCAGATCGTCTGCGGGCCATCGTTCAAGCCTTAAAATCCCAATCCTGGGCCGATCATCTCCATTGGCAACTTCCGAGCGATCGCCCCGAACTCCTCGATATCATCACCCAAATCCATCCCCGTGACTATGTTGAGTCCATCAAACGGATTGCCAGTCGTGGCGGCGGACGCATCGATATGGATACGTCCGTCTCGCCGAGTTCCTATGATGTGGCACTTTTGGCCGTCAGTGCTTGGTTGGATGCCGTTGATTTAGTGGTTCATCAGGGACAACCGAGTTTTGTCCTCGCTCGTCCACCGGGACATCATGCTGAACGCGATCGCGGCATGGGATTTTGTATTTTTTCCAACGCGGCGATCGCCGCCTATTATGCCCTCAAACAATTTGCAATTGACCGAGTGGCCGTCTTAGATTGGGACGTACATCATGGCAACGGAACTCAAGCAATTTTAGAAACCCATCCCCAACTGGCCTACTGTTCTCTCCATGAATCCCCCAACTATCCCGGAACCGGCTCTGCTTCGGAAACCGGCTATTATCAAAACGTCTTAAATCTACCCCTTCCCCCCAACACCACCTCAGACACCTATCGTCAGGTTTTTCAGGATAACGTTATTCCCTTTCTCCGTAATTTTCGCCCCGACTTGTTAATCATCAGTGCGGGCTATGACGGGACAAAAAACGACTCAATTTCACAGATGTTCTTGCAACCCGAGGATTATCGTCAACTCAGCCAATGGTGTTCAGAGATTACCCCTCATCTCATGTTTGGCTTAGAAGGAGGCTACAATTTAGAAAGTTTAAGCCAATCCGTGGTTAAAACCATCGAACCCTTTATCGACGTGAATTGTTAATAATCGTGGGGGAAAAAATCGGGTCTTTTAGGTTCAAGGTGATAAGAAAAATTTATGGCAGATTATATCCCTTGCTGTAGGGGCGAAAAATCCCCTCCTGGGAGGGGCTAGGGGTGGGTTCCCCTACAATTTTTTATCCAATGCAACCCATTCCACCATATATCTTGAAAACCCTAAAAATTTGTCTGGAATGGCGACTCGAATTATCCTTGTAACTCATCAGGATTGAGGCCTAACTGTTGTAGGCGATCGCGCAACCGTCGCACCTCCTCTTCCGCCCGATTTGCCCGTTCCCGCTCCAACTCTTCCGGCGTGAGGACCCAATGGCCCCCCTGACGATACCAGCGTAGCCAGCGGCGGCTAATGCCCTGGTAGGTTCCCTCCCAGAGTCCTAACCCTAACTGAACCTCCTCCAACCAAACCCCCAGACCTTCTATCGGTAGAGGTTGGTAGCTGTTCATCGTCAAGCCAAACGCTTGAAACTCATCCGTATAGCGATTAAAGACAAAATAATAGGGAATCCGTAAAATCTGCTCATAGACCGTCCATTTATTCGGAGGTTGACTCATATCTCGCAGACAGCGGCCCAAATCTTCCGCCTCCGTTCCTGGAGATAACAACTCAACCGCCACAAAGGGATAAACCCCCTCCTGCCAGGTCACATAACTCAACCGCAAGTCCCGTTCCTCATAGAGTTTAGGAACCCCCAACACCGCGAACCAATCGGGGCGTTTATACCATTGAGGATGGCGGACATCGTAATGCAGATTCAGATCACTGGCCGTAAACAACTCATCCTCCCCATAGGTCGGCGGACGAAAGGTTAAGCGCAACAACTCCGGTTGGCGCAGATGAAACTCGTCAGGCAAACCAGGTTCCTCCGGATTCTCACTGGGCAAGTCATACATCGTCGGTAAGACATCACGAGGAGGCAACGGATGAAACTCTTGCGACACCATACCCATACGCTCCTAATCCGACGTAACAACTAATCTAAACCTCTTGGGGTGAGGGGTTCCCACCCCAGTCTCGCCCATCAGGGACAGTCCCTTACACATCCCCTAAATTCAGATAACGGGCCGCCGTCTGCACGTCTTTATCCCCCCGTCCTGAACAGTTAATCACCACCGTTGCCCCATCGTCGAGTTGAGGGCAAAGGGTGTCTAAATAGGCAAAGGCGTGAGCCGTTTCTAGGGCAGGAATGATGCCCTCTAAACAGGACACCAACTGAAACGCTTGCATCGCTTCATCATCGGTGACGCTGTAATACTCCGCCCGGCCCGTATCCTTCAAATAGCTATGTTCAGGACCGACTCCGGGATAGTCCAACCCGGCACTAATGGAGTGCGCCTCATTAACTTGGCCCTCGTCATCCTGCAACAGATAACTCATAGCCCCATGTAACACCCCAACCTTGCCCTGGGTTAAGGTGGCGGCGTGTTTAGTGGAGGTGACGCCTTCCCCGGCGGCTTCAACGCCAATCATACGCACTGAGGCATCGTTGACAAACTCATAAAACAGTCCCATGGCGTTGGAACCACCACCAACACAAGCTAGCAATACATCTGGTAAGCCGTTCCAGAGGTCTTGACATTGACGGCGGGTTTCCTGGCCAATCACAGCGTGGAAATCGCGGACCATCATGGGATAAGGATGGGGACCGGCGACGGAACCGAGGATGTAGTGGGTGGTTTCCACGTTCGTCACCCAGTCGCGAATGGCCTCGGAGGTGGCATCTTTGAGGGTCCCGGTTCCGGCACTGACGGGTTCAACTTTCGCCCCCAGTAGGCGCATCCGCACCACGTTCAGGGCTTGCCGTTTCATGTCTTCGACGCCCATATAGACGATGCACTCTAGGCCAAAGCGAGCGCAAGCGGTGGCGGTGGCCACGCCATGTTGTCCGGCGCCGGTTTCGGCGATGATGCGCTGTTTGCCCATGCGTTTGGCTAGGAGGGCTTGGGCGATCGCATTATTGATTTTATGCGCCCCTGTATGGTTGAGGTCTTCCCGTTTCAGGTAAATCTTGGCCCCGGTGCCATCGGGACGGGCATAATGTTCGGTGAGTCGTTCGGCGAAGTAGAGAGGTGAGGGCCGTCCGACGTAATCTTTGAGTAAGCCGTTGAGTTCAGCCTGGAACTCGGGGTCATCTTTGTAGCGTGCAAAGGCTGTTTCCAGTTCCGCCAAAGCCGGCATCAGGGTTTCGGGGACGTACTTACCGCCGAACTGTCCGAAGCGTCCGAGGGCATCGGGAACGGTCGCTGGCGTTGCAGAGGAGGGGGAAACGGGGGATACGGTCATATTGGCTTGATGGACGGATTACCTCTCTATTATAGGTGGCCAGGGGGCGGCATTTCTACTGAGGCGATCGAGGCCTTAACGGACGACCGGTGAGAGTTCAAGGGGATCACTCGCCGCACCACGTCAGCATCAGATCGAATGAAAGCGTTAAGAATCGAAATGGATGTAAATCCCGAGTTCGGCGAGTTCATTGATGATATCCTGTTCGGAATAATAAGATGGACCTTGCAAAAACTCTTTGATGGTCATCTTTTTATCGCGAAAACGTCTGACGAAATTCCGCAATTCTTCTAGGGATTCGAGTTCAGCTTCGAATTCTTCTAACGATTCTTCGACTAAATCGGTTCCCTCCCGTTGGGCTCTGCGATATTCTTTGACCATCATTCCTTGGGGCGTATTGCGGGCTTGGCGAACTTGGTCTTTCAATTGTTCATACTGCTGTTCGAGAATTTTGATATCCTGTTCGAGTTGCTTGCATTGGCGATCGCGATCGTTTTGTGCGGTCTCAATGTCTGCTTCACGTTCGCTCTGTTGTTCGATTTCTAACAAGCGGGCAAAATCACCATTTTTGTAAGCAATATTGACCTCTTTCATGATTTCGGTGTACTGCTCACGTTTTTCCGAATCAGCACTTTTGTCTGGGTGAAAGCGATCGGCTAATTTTAGAAACAGTTTTCTCATATCCCGTGACGGACGAGGGCTGTGAGTTTCTTCAAAGGGAGAATGACCGCCCCACTGGGACTCGTCTTCGTCGCCGAAAAATCCCTCATCCTCGCCATTGGGATGCGATCGCTCGGCTTCGGCTTCTTCCTCACGGGCGAAGTCTTCATCGTCTTCATCAAACTGAGGACTGATGCGACCGCTAAATTGTAGTATTTCGTAAACTTCGCGAATTTCCAACTTGCTCTTTTTCCCCAGTTTTCGCTTCGTGAGGATTTCCTGAAATAACTCGTGAATTTCGCGATCGAGCTGTTGGGCTTGTTCGTAAATCGGTTGACCATGAGAGAGCATCGATCGCGCAATTTCTTGAATCTGTTCAGTTAAATTAGACAGTTCTGTTCGCTTGCGCTTAATTAAGGTCAATACCTTTTTTTGCCGTTCTTCCAGAAACTGGAAACGGGCGTCTGGAGAGGTGGACGCTAGGGTAGTTTCTCGAACCTGATGAGTGCCTTTTTGCTGTTTCTTCCGTTTAGCCATCTGTATAATTCTTTACAGCCATTTTTACTATACTGCTAAATTTCCATCAATGGAATAGATGGGAAGGGCTATGTTAACCAATCAAGTTATGAATTAGCAATGATACAACGCTTAGCCGTCTTGACAACAAGGGTAGTTGGACAGTGAGAGCGATCGTCGCGATCATTATACCGATTTTGGAGCCATTTGCAGGTTAACGGCAACGATGTATTCGCGGCCATTCATGCCGTAGTCGCCGGTGCTAACAACAGCCTCAGCCCAATTTACTGAGCAATCAGCCCTTTCTGCAACGCCAGAACAGCCGCTTGAGTGCGATCGCGGGCATCCAATTTACGTAAAATTGCATGAACATGAACCCGAACCGTTCCTGGCGCAATAAACAACAATTGAGCAATCTCAGGATTACTTTTGCCAGCCGCCACTAAACTGAGAATCTCCAATTCCCGAGGCGTTAAAGGGTTGTCTAAATCGAGCTGGGGTGACGGCGAACCCTGGAAGGCGTCGCGAATTTCCTGAGTCGCCAAAGCATCCCACCAAGAGGCTCCAGCCACAACTGAACGAATCGCCAAAATCAACGAATCCGCATCGACTCCCTTCAAACAATAGCCCTGCGCCCCGGCTTCCACTAAACGAGAAATCAGTCGAGGTTGAGCATGAGACGTCAGAGCCAGAACCGGCAATTTTGGGTAGCGTTTTTTGATTTGTCGACAGGCTTCCACGCCACCAATTCCAGGAAGTCCAATATCTAAAATCACCAAATCAAAGACATCAGCCTGTAACCGATCTAAGGCCGTTTCTCCATCCTCAGCCTCACTGACTTGCTCAATACTCGACTCTTGTTCTAAGCGAGTTGAGAGTCCTAGACGGAATAACTCATCATCTTCGACTAGGAGAATACGCATTATCAGGATCGGTCGACTTAGGACTGAGATTGAGGCGAACGGGCTGAAATTGGTAACGATTCTTGGACAGGGGTAGGTAACTCAAACACAAATACGGCCCCGAGAGGTTGGCTGCCCTGTGCGTCAGAATCGGCATACCGTTCTGCCCAGATTCTACCATGATGAGCTTCCACAATCTGACGACTGAGATAGAGTCCCAGACCCGTTCCCTTGGCCTGGCGATCGCTCGTTCCTTGATAAAAGCGTTCAAACAAATGCTGTAAATCCGTCTCATCTAACCCCTGTCCCTCATCGCGAATCCGCACCTGATAGCGATCGCCGCGCCGGACAATCTCCACCTCAACGGTTCCCTGACGACGACAATGATGGATAGCGTTCACCAAGAGGTTACTGAACACCCGTCGCAGTTGCAACGCATCCCCCTCTAGGGGACAGGATTGATAACTATGATCGCGTCCAGACGTTAGACGCATCGTGACTTGACGACTCAGACTCAGCGCCGTCAGTTCCGCCATCACCGAGTTGGCCAAGTCTCGCAAATCTAACGGCCCATAGTGAAGTTCCAAGCCGTGATTATCATTGCGGTAAATATCCGTGAGAGTTTCTACTAAACGCAAACTGTTGTGATGACTCCGTTCCATCACCTCCAGAGTGCGCCGCTGACGGGGATTGAGGGAACCAAACCGTTCTTGTTGCAACGCCTCCAGGGTGGCGATCGCCCCTAACATGGGCGTTTTCAGGTCATGAGTCAGCGTCGAGACAAAATCCTCCCGCACCTTCGCCAACTGACTTTGGGCCAGAATTTGTAACTGTTTCTGATTCAGCGCCGCCTCATAACATTGGAGGCGATCGCTCAACACCCCCGTCACCACCAACGCCAATACCGTAATCGTGCGATTCGCCAACGTCACCAGACTAATCTCAGCCACTCCCGGAACCACCAGATTCAGAAACGTCAAAAAAACCGCCATCCCGCTCACCGCCAGCGTTTCCCGGCGACTCAAACGGGCGCTTGCTAGCAATACCGCCCCGATATAGAGATAGCCAAACACATAAGGCGGTGGCGTACTGAACTCCAAAAACCCCACCACCAGAAAAATCATCGAAATGAGCGATCGCGTGGACTGAGGCTTACGAATCGAGAGCCGAAATAGGGAACTAGGCGGTGCAGACATAGCAATTAGGCTCAGGCTGACGTTCTTTTCCAGTCTAAAATAGCCCCCCTCTCTTTCCCCAGAAATATACCCCCCGATATAGACCCCGTTTAGACGATCTAAACTCATCCCTAAACCCGACCATTTCCCCCTATATCACCTGTCTATAAACCCACCTCTATACCTTGTGATTCCCACAAATCCCACGCATATTGGAATTGTCCACCCCCATTCAACTCACCTCGAATTCCTTTATTTCAGACCTACCCATGTTCCGAGGATTCCTACAAATATCCCTGGCCCTACTCCTACTAATTCCCATCGCCATGTTGATGGGAACCTATATGGCGCGGGTCTTCACTGGACGAAAAATGGCATTAGAAGCCATCTACGCCCCCATCGAAACCACCGTTCTCAACCTCAGTGGAGTCGCCTATCAAAAAACCATGACCGGCGGCCAATATATTCGTGCCATTCTACTGAGCAATCTGGTCATGGGCATCCTAGTTTTTCTCATCTTGATGACTCAGGGCATCCTGCCCCTGAATCCCACCGAACTCACCGCCCCTAGTTGGGATCTGGCCCTACATACCGCCATCTCCTTCGTCACCAACACCAACCAACAGCATTACTCGGGCGAAACCACCTACACCTACTTCAGCCAAGTTGGTGCATTGGGCTATCTCATGTTCACCTCCGCCGCCACCGGTATCGCCGTAGCCATTGCCTTTGTCCGGGGACTCACCGGACAGCCCCTGGGGAACTTTTACAACGACCTAGTTCGGGCCATCGTCAGAATTTTGCTGCCCATCTCCGTCGTGGGTGCGATCGCGCTGCTGATTGCCGGAGTTCCTGAAACCCTATCCGGGCCGGCGATCGCCACCACCCTCGAAGGCGACATCCAAACCATCGCCCGCGGTCCCGTGGCCCACTTTGAAATCATCAAAGAACTCGGCGAAAACGGCGGTGGCTTCTTCGGCATCAACTCCGCCCATCCCTTCGAGAACCCCAACAACTTCACCAACCTCCTCGAAACCCTAATCATGCTGGCCATTCCGGCCGGACTCGTCCTCACCTACGGGCAACTCATGGGCAACCCCAAACTCGGTTGGCTGATGTTTTCCATGGTTTTTATTCTCTATGCCCTCCTCAACGTCATCGCTGCCGCCGGGGAATATCAGGGTAACCCCAGCGTCAACGCCCTCCTCGATAATCCCGCCCCCAACCTCGAAGGTAAAGAAACCCGCTTTGGCTGGGCCTTAACCGCCCTCTGGGCCGTCTCCACCACCGGAACCATGTGCGGTGCCGTCAACGGAATGCACGACTCTCTCATGCCCCCTGGCGGCTTTGCCACCCTCTCTAATCTATTTCTGCAAATCATTTGGGGAGGTCAAGGAACGGGAACCGCCTATCTGTTTATCTTTCTAATTTTGACCATCTTCCTCACCGGCTTGATGGTGGGGCGTACTCCCGAATTTTTGGGACGAAAAGTTGAAAAACGAGAAATTGCCCTCGCCAGTCTCATCCTCCTAGTTCATCCCATCGCCATCCTCATTCCCGGCGCGATTACCCTCGCCTATCCCGAATCCCTCGGCGGCATCAGTAACCCCGGATTTCACGGCATCTCTCAAGTGATCTACGAATACGCCTCCGCCGCTGCCAACAACGGTTCGGGCTTTGAAGGCTTGGGCGACGATAGCCTCTGGTGGAACCTCAGCGCCAGCGTGTCTCTGCTTCTCGGACGCTATGTGCCGATTATCGCCCTCGTCTTCCTCGCTGACGGCATGATGCACAAACAAAAAGTCCCTGAAACCGCTGGAACCCTGCGCCCCGATACCCTCATGTTTACCGGAATTACCGCTGGGGCGATCGTTATTCTCGGCGCCTTAACCTTTCTTCCCGTCCTGGCCCTAGGACCGATCGCCGAAGGCTTCTCCTTTTAGCCCTAATTAGCCCTAACGCTCCTCAATTCCCATCTATCGTGATCCATCTTTTGTCATGAACAGCCCTAGCGTGACCTCCCGTTCAACCCCCAAACCGGTGGATATGAGCCAACTCTACCGCCGCGCCCTCACCGAAGCCTTCCTGAAACTCGATCCCCGTCAAGTCATCGCCAATCCCGTCTTATTTGTGGTGTGGCTAGGCACTCTAGTGACCCTCCTGCTGACTCTCAACCCCGTTCTCTTTGGCGGCGTTGACTTCGACAATCCCCGACTGTTTAACGGTCTGATTACCGTCATTCTCCTGTTGACGGTTCTGTTCGCCAACTTTGCCGAAGCCGTCGCCGAAGGACGGGGGAAAGCCCAAGCCGACTCCCTCCGGGCCACCCAATCCGCCACCCTAGCCCGACTCATTAAAGCGGAAGGGTCGATTGTAGAGGTCAACTCCACAGAGTTGCAACGGGGCGATTTAGTCCAAGTCATCGCCGGAGATACCATTCCCGCTGATGGTGAAGTCATTGAAGGGGTGGCCTCTGTGGACGAATCGGCCATTACCGGAGAATCGGCCCCAGTCCTCAAAGAACCCGGTTCCGATGTTGCCAGTTCCGTGACAGGGGGAACCCGCATCCTCTCCGACGAACTGACGATTCGCGTCACGGCTGACCCCGGTAAAGGCTTCATCGATCGCATGATTGCCCTAGTCGAAGGGGCTGAACGCAGCAAAACCCCCAATGAAATCGCCCTAACAGTCCTGTTGGCGGTCTTAACCTTGGTGTTTTTGATTGTCGTGGCTACGATTCCCCCCCCAGCCAACTATGTCAATAGCCCCGTGGGGATTGCGGTTCTCGTGTCTCTACTCATTGCCTTAATTCCCACCACCATCGGCGGTTTGCTAAGTGCCATTGGCATTGCCGGGATGGACCGGGTGGCCCGGTTTAACGTGGTTGCCACCTCAGGGCGGGCGGTGGAAGCTTGTGGCGATGTCAACACTCTGGTTTTGGATAAAACGGGAACGATTACCCTGGGAAATCGCCTAGCGGAGTCGTTTTTGCCGGTTTCTGGCTATTCCGAGGCTGAGGTGGCGCAGGTGGCTCTGATGGCCAGTGCCTTTGACAGTACCCCAGAAGGACGGTCAATTGTGCGCCTAGCGGAACAGTTTGGGGCAAAACTGGACTTTGAGAAGGCGACGGCGGAAGGGATTGAGTTTTCTGCCCGCACTCGCATGAGTGGAACCAATCTTGCTGATGGAACTGAAGTGCGTAAAGGGGCCGTCGATGCCATTCGCGGTTTCGTGCGATCGCGCGGTGGAGAGGTTCCTGAGTCTCTCGATCGCGCCTTTGAGAAAGTGTCTCGCCTCGGAGGAACCCCCCTGGCGGTTTGTCGCGACAACGAAATTTATGGGGTGATTTACCTCAAGGATACGGTTAAACCAGGCTTACAAGAACGGTTTGAACAACTGCGTCGCATGGGAGTGCGGACAATTATGTTGACTGGAGATAACCGTATTACCGCTGAAGTGATTGCCAAAGAAGCCGGGGTTGATGACTTCATTGCCGAAGCCACTCCAGAAGATAAAATTCGCGTGATTCAAACTGAACAAGCTGAGGGCAAATTGGTGGCAATGACAGGGGATGGAACCAATGATGCCCCGGCGTTAGCCCAAGCCAATGTAGGCTTAGCGATGAATTCAGGAACTCAAGCCGCTAAAGAAGCCGCGAATATGGTGGATTTGGATTCAGATCCAACCAAGTTGATTGATTTAGTCACCATTGGCAAACAGTTGTTAATTACCCGAGGTGCGTTAACCACATTCTCGATTTCTAATGACATTGCCAAATATTTTGCCATCATCCCCGCCATGTTTGCAGCGGCAGGCATTGGCGAGTTAAATATCATGGGTTTAAACAGTCCCCAATCGGCAGTTCTTTCGGCGTTAATCTACAACGCTTTAATTATTCCCGCCTTAATCCCCTTGGCGTTGACTGGGGTTAAGTTTCGTCCCCTCAGTGCTAATCGCCTGCTGCAACGCAACATCCTGATTTATGGCTTGGGTGGAGTGATTGTGCCGTTTATTGCCATTAAACTCATCGATGGATTAGTCGCAATGTCTGGTATTGCCTAACCCTCTATTTCAACAACATCTCGCAGTGAAATCTCGCACATTACAACCATGAAACTCATCTACAGCCGTCACGCCAAGTCTCATCCTCAATCACCAGTATTTCGCCTCAGCTGGCATCGCCTTGCCCCGATTATCTTGATGGCCATGCTTTTGAATTTGGCGATCGCACCTCTAGTTTATGCCGCTGCGGGTGCGTCAATTGATCGGGGAAATGCCTACGCTTTGGGGCTACTCATTGCTGGAGTTCTATTACTCGGGATTTATTTGGCTGTCGTGATTATTCAACCGGAGCGATTCTAACCATGTCTAACTTCATTGATCAGTGCAAAACCTTTATTAAAGGAGTTCGAGAAACCGTCGAAATTCGTCGATTACAACGACGAATCCAGGAATCTCGGTTGCAGCGATATAAAAAGCATCACCAAAACCGCGATTCTGACTCAACATCTTCTGAGGATTTTCCTGAATCTTCTTCTAAATTCGGATCTTCAAGGAAGCAGGCGTAATGTATCGCCTGAAATACCAAGCATTGCCAAGGGCGAACAGCACATTATTGAAATGTTTTGAACACCGTTCGCCCCTAGGATTTAGGTTTTAACAAGGCTTAAATCTGCCTCCTGCCTCAAACCCAAAAAACGCTGTTTTTACTCATCTCGGTCTATTTTTTGCCATGAAAGATTTAGTCATTGCCACCCGTAGTACCCTGGTTTTATGGGTGTTAACTGCCTTGATTTATCCCCTGTTGATTTTGCTGTTTGGTCAAGCTCTGTTTCCCTATCAAGCCAATGGCAGTTTAGTCACCAATGCAGCTGGTGAAGTAGTTGGCTCGGCCCTCATTGGTCAAACGTTCACAGAGCCTGACTATTTTTGGAGTCGTCCCAGTGCGATTAACTACAGTCAAGGAGAACAGGCCATTCCCACCGGCCAATCTGGTGCGAGTAACTTAGCCCCCAGCAATCCCGAATTACGCGATCGCATCGACGCCGAAGTCCAACGCTTAGGCGAGGAGGAAGTGGAAAAGCTCACAGCAGAGATGTTGTACAGTTCCGGGTCAGGGTTAGACCCCCATATTTCCCCGGACATGGCACTCTCACAAATCCCTCGTATCGCCCAGGCCCGTCAAATTTCCCCAGACCAACTCACCCGTCTCGTCAACGACGCGATCGCCGGACCCTTTCTGGGTATTTTTGGCGAGCCTACCGTCAACGTTCTGAGTTTGAATCTGGCGTTGGACGAGAACGCTAACCGTTAACAGCCGCCAGGATACATTCAGCCAACTGACAACAGGTAAGGCCCCCAAACTTGAACGACACCGAAACTCCGTTCCCTCTTGCC
>SIHH01000324.1 GCA_004299065.1 Phormidium sp. SL48-SHIP
AACACCGCTTCAGCCCGATCGCGGTGACGGAAGGCAGCCGACTGGGTAATGCGTCCATCACGGCGGCGTAGGGTGAGGGCATCAGGCATCAACAGTTGAACCAGTTCTAAATCGGTATTGGTGCGAGGAGTGACCGTAATCCGGAATTGTAGGCGCGTCGGTGGCACATTAACACTGGCATAACTTGGCGGTGGTGGAGGTGCGCCGGGACGGTTCGAGAGGACGGTGGTGGGCGGTATGGGCAAATGGCCGCGATCGCCGATGGGGACATTACCATCAGGAACCGGAAGCGGCGGAAGTTCCCCCCGAGTCGAAATTGGCGCTTGATAGGACGATTGTGGCGGCCGGTAGGCCAGTGGAGGTTTATCAAAGGACACCGACGGCGATCGCTGCTGCATGGATAAAGCACTGGCATTCCCCCAAGAGAGAACCTCAACCTCCCCTGTAGACTCGGTTCCAGTAGACTCTGTTTCGGCAGGAGTTGAGGCAGTTGAGGCCGACGATCCTAGATGTGAACGAGTTGCCAGACGACCGATATTGCCGCGATTATTGACAAAACGATTATCTTGGGAAGACGCCTCAGCCGTCGGGGCGATCGCCACCCCTTGATTGCCATTGCCCTCAAACGTACTATTAACAATCCAGAGGCGACCTGACTCTAACCAAATTCCATGGCCCTGGGGATTACTCACCGTCACCCCATTCAGGCCAGAGCGATCCGCCGCTGCGATCGCCGTATGCTGACGGCCATAGGCACTCTCCACCTCAGCACCACCCGAAATAATGACCCCCTGGCCCTGTTGCGGCGGATTGCCATAGAGCGTGACCCCCGAGGGGAGCCGTAGCGGGAAAATTTCACCATTGGCGCGGCTGTAGGTTCCCGGACTGAGAAAAATCACCGTATTAGCTTGAGCGCGACGCAGAGCATAGGTTAACGTGCGCAACGGTTGCGCCTCCGTGCCACCACCGGGCTGATCTCGTCCCTGAGTGGGATTGACAAAGACTAACGTGGCCTGAGACGATCGCCCCGACGCATCTGAGCGCGACGAGAGTTGCCCCATTAACCTGGGTCTCGATTGGGCGATCGCCGGCTCAATAGTGATACCATTCGCCAGTGTGAGAGTGACAGCCCCCAACGCGCCCCATTGGTAACGTGATAACCCCATATACGAAAATCCTAGGTGCAAGACAACGCAACAACCAAACCAGTGAACAACCGACAACGGGTTGATGTCCTCAACCACACCCTATCTCAACCAAAAACACCGCCGATGAACCCTCGGGAAACCCACGAACCTACTGTCATTGAGGGAACGATGTCTATCGAAGGACAAGCCCACCCCGACGCCAGCCTAACCCCGATCTCCGTCTGTCGCATCCTCGACGCGAACCTCGATCGCGCCCGCGAAGGCATACGCATCGTTGAAGAATGGTGTCGTTTCGGATTAAACAACGCTGAGTTAACCGATACCTGCAAGCAGATGCGCCAGGAACTCGGCCGTTGGCATAGTGCCAAACTCAGATCCGCCCGAAATACCCCTGATGACCCTGGCGTTGACCTCACGCATCCTCGCGAAGAACGGCGAGAGAGCGTTGAGCAGGTTTTACAAGCCAACCTCTGTCGCGTCGAAGAAGCCTTACGGGTCTTAGAAGAATACGGCAAGCTCTACCACGTCGATATGGGCAATGCTTGTAAACAGATGCGATATCAAGTTTATACCCTAGAAAGTCACTTTCTGGCCGACCAACGGCAGCAAACCTTAAAACAAGCCTCCCTGTATCTGGTGACCTCTCCGAGCGATCGCCTGTTTGAGATTGTCGAGGCGGCTCTACAAGGGGGACTGACCCTGGTGCAATATCGCGATAAGGATGCCGATGATGTCACGCGCCTCAACACCGCCCAAAAACTCAAACATCTCTGTCACGACTATGGGGCCTTATTCATCCTCAACGATCGCGTGGATTTAGCCCTAGCCATTGAAGCCGATGGCGTTCATTTAGGACAGCAAGATGTCCCCATCTCCTTCGCACGTCAACTCCTCGGCTCCCAACGGATTATCGGTCGTTCGACCACCAATCCCGAAGAAATGCGCCGAGCCTTAGCCGAAGGAGCCGACTATGTGGGGGTTGGCCCCGTCTATTCCACGCCAACGAAAGCGGGAAAAGCCGCCGCTGGCTTAGAATATGTCCGCTATGCCGCTGAACGCTGTCCCGTTCCCTGGTTTGCGATTGGCGGTATTGATATGACCCGACTCCCGCAAGTCTTTGACGGCGGCGCGACTCGGGTTGCTGTGGTGCGGGCCTTGATGGAGGCGGAACAACCCACCCTGGTTACCCAGTATTTCCTCTCGCAGTTGGCTTGGGTGAATCGGATGCGTCGTCGTGATGAGCAAGGATAGCCGGGGACGTGCATCGATTGCTGGACTATTCTCGACTGTTTGATGGCTCTGAGGCTGGGTCTGAGGCTGGGATGTTCTCAGCGTTAGAGACGCAACTGGAGCAGAAACTGCACCGGTTAGATCATCATCCCCAGTCGCCAGTGGTGTTGTTAGCCGAGAGGGATGCGATCGCCTTTTTGGCCGGGGTCTTGGCGACTCAGATACGGGGAGTTCCCCTGGTTCTCGGGAATCCCCAATGGCGTCACCGAGAATGGCAACAGGTACAGGGTTTGTTGAACTGTAATCTGGTCTGGGGCCAGGTTCCCCTAAATATGAGTTCTGACGCCAAGACTCAGCCCCCAGCCGGGACAATTTTGATTCCCACTGGGGGAACGTCGGGGAGGATTCGCTTTGCGGTTCACACCTGGGAGCGGCTGACAGCCTCGGCGTTGGGGTTTCGCGACCATATTCAGGGCCAACAGATTAACTGTTACTGTACCTTGCCCCTGTTTCATGTCAGTGGCTTGATGCAGGTGGTGCGATCGCTCGTGACGGGGGGCAAACTCGTATTTGGCTCTTACAAGGCGTTACAGGGGGGAGCATTGCCTGCATTTGACCCGCAACGGTTCTGGATCTCCTTGGTTCCGACTCAGTTACAGCGACTGTTGGCTGATCCAACGGTGACGGCTTGGTTGCAACGGTTTGAGGGGATTTTGCTCGGCGGTGGGCCAGCTTGGCCGGGGTTGTTGGCTCAGGGGCGATCGCACCGTCTGCCCTTAGCCTTAACCTATGGTATGACGGAGACCGCTTCTCAGGTGGCAACCCTACAGCCTCGGGAGTTCCTAGAGGGCAACAGCAGCAGCGGTCGGGTCCTCCCCCACAGTGAAATTATCATCGCTGATGCCTCTGGCCGCCCCGTTAAGCCTGGAGAAATTGGACAACTAACGATTCGGGCTAAATCCTTGATGCGCGGCTATTATGGCGAATTTGAGTGGGATAAACCAAGTCTTCGGGAACTCGTCAGTGATGATTATGGCTATTTTGATGAGGCGGGTTATCTGCATCTTGTGGGCCGGGGAAGCCAGATGATGATTAGTGGCGGGGAAAAGGTGTTTCCCGCTGAAGTTGAAGCTGTGTTACGAGAGAGTCCGGGGATTGAGGATGTCTGTGTGCTAGGTGTGGCGGATGAGGACTGGGGTGAGGTGGTGGTGGCGCTGTATGTCCCGGCCGGGCCTGAGTCCTCTGATGAGATTATCATGGAGGGGCGATCGCGCCTCTCGCAACAGTTAGCGTCCTATAAACATCCGAAATGTTGGCTGGCGATCGAGCGGATTCCCCGCAACAGTCGCGGTAAAATTGAGCAGGTGCAGGTGCAGCGTCTCGTCTCAGCGCTTCGAGCCAGCAAAGAGAGCGCCAAAGACGGCGAT
>SIHH01000037.1 GCA_004299065.1 Phormidium sp. SL48-SHIP
GCGAAAATACTTGGGGGGTTGCCCCCTGGGAAGATAGCTCAGTGCCAGGTTAATACTCCAAAGCCCCCCCGGACGAAGTTACATTCATCCGGGGGGGCTTTTTTAGTATGTTTTATGTTTTAGGTCTGACAGACACAGACTGCGTATGACTTCGGGTACTGCTTTGGATCTTGCGTATTTCTGCGGGATTAACCCCTTAAAATGGGGGGGACTCTTCCGTGCAATCGATGGGAACTTTTCAATCTCTATCAGCCAGTGATATTCTCAAACGCGGTCCAGATTCGTGGAACCGTTGGCGGGAAGAACAGCCCCAATTGAGACCCAGTTTACAGGGAGAGAACTTGGAGCAACGGTATTTGCGGGAAGTCAACTTTAGTTCTTGTAATCTCGCGGATACCAATCTCAGGCAAGCGGACTTATGTTTGGCTAATCTCGAACATGCTCAACTTAACCGAGCTAACTTAACTGAGGCCGTTCTCTACACGACGGATTTACGGTATAGCTCTCTGAAAGAAGCGATTTTGACTCGGGCAGACTTAACGGAGGCTAGCTTGGTTAAAGCTGATTTATCCTTAGCGATGCTACAACAGGCACAACTGAATCGGGCCGATTTTACTGATGCGCGGTTGTACACCACTAATCTACGTCAAGCTGATTTATCAGATGTGGAATTAATCCGTGCTGACTTGCGGGAAGTCGATCTGACAATGGCGGATTTGGGGGAAGCTGATTTACGAGATGCAAATCTTAGTTTCGCCGTCTGTTCATTAGCCCAGTTTGTGGGCGCAACCCTCTGTCATGCGAACCTGTATCGTGCCAATCTTAGTCTGGGTAATCTTTGTGTTGCCAATCTCATGGGCGCTAATTTAACGAAAGCGAGTTTTATTGGTGCTAATCTCATCGGTGCGAACCTCTATTTGGCCAACTTGCGCTTTGCCAACTTGGCTCAAGCCGATTTACGAGAAGCGAGTCTACGGATTACGAATATGACCGGCGCCAACTTGGCTGGAGCAAATCTGAGCATGGCGAACCTCACGGAAGCAACGCTAGTTCGTGCTAATCTCACTGGAGCCAATTTGTCCCGAGCCAATCTCCACCAAGCTAATTTAGATGGGGCGATTTTGAAGGGGGTCACCTTACCGGATGGCCGCAAACACCCCTGAAATCGGGGTGTTTCATGTATTTGGACGTTAGGAACTACTGTGCTTTGTTAAGTTTATGAGCGACAATTTCTCGCAACGTCTGTTCAACAGGCCGGGGTTGCCATCCTAAAACTTCTTTGGCTTTCCTGCCATCAACACGAACACATCGTTCGTAAATATAGTGAACCCGTTCTCGACTGAGGGGGGGATTCCAACCGCTTAGCCGTCCGATGGTATCGAGAATGTTGCCACTCAGGCGAACCAAGGGTTTCGGGAGTTCCTGAGGGGGGGCGACTCCACCGGCATCGCCGAGAATTGCAAACATATCCCGAGTGGTTAAGTCTCCGGCAGAAAGGATGTAATGCTCTGCGGGAGGACTTTTCTGGGCGGCTAAAATCATCCCTTGTACGAGGTCATCGACATGGACAATGCCGGTGATACGATCGCCGCCGGCCCAAACCGTTAACTTACCCCTGAGAAAGTTGTCGATGACGGGGCCAAAATGAGGGTCATCAGGGCCAAAGATACCGGAAGGCATGACGCTGACGACAGGTAAGCCTTCATCGGCGGCACGATCAACAAGCTGTTGGGCAGTATATTTCGTCCGGTCATAGGCGGAGGAAAAATTCTTCTGAGTCCGTTGGAATGTTTCGTCAATGGTTTGCCCCTGGGTATCTCCATAAATGCCAATGGTGCTGCAATAAATCAGTTTTGATAGGGTTGACGCTTTAGCTGCCTCTAAAACCGTACGGGTTCCATCTACATTCGTCCGCTCCATCAAGTGATCATCCACGAGTCCGAGTTCGACAAAGGCAGCGGTGTGGAACATCCAGTCAACATCGACGAGATGAGATCGAAGTAGCTCTAGATCGGTAATGTCTCCTTCGACCAACTCAATCTCTAATCCTGCCAAGCGTTTGACATTTTTGGAATTGGGTCGAACCAAGGCTTTAACGTGATGTCCTTGTTCGAGCAGTTGACGAACAAGATGGGAGCCGGTAAATCCACTCGCACCGGTGACCAATGTTTTCATAGCTCTAGGTAATTAAAGACGACATCAATGGGAATCTGAAAGGACAATCAATTATGACTCTTTCTTGCTTATATCGTCTCATCATCGCATCATCTCTGCATCGGCTAAAGTCCGATGACGAACGACAATGGTTGTGCAATGGCTGCCCCGTGCGATCGCCCGAGGGATATTGCCATGCAAGGCCTGTTGTAAGACCCCCTGACGACTGGCCCCCAAGAGAATAGCATCATACTCCTGAGACTGGGCTTCCTCTAACAGAGCCTCAACGACGGAACTGCCATAAATGGGAATGGCCGAGACGGAACAGGGTAGACGACTTTCTAATAGCTGTGCCGTTTGTTTGAGAAACTCCGTTTCCTCAGCGTTGGCCGGTTCCTGAAACACTTGACATAAGCGAACAATTGAGCAGTCGCCCCCTGTGACCAAAGCCGATAACAACTCCAGTCCCGCCAAGGCATTGGCTCCGCCACCGAGGGGAACCAACCAGCGTTTCAATTCCGGCATCGTGGCCGGATTCTGTTCGATCACCGCCTGGCCCCATTTCACTAATACCATTTGACAGGGGGCTTGCCGTAGTAAGGTATCGGCTACATCACCAAAAACCCGTCCTGGGGTGCGAGTTCCCCCTTTCCAACCCATCAATAAGGTATCAATATGTCGTTCTTGAATCGTCTCCAAGACCGCAGCGGCCACATCATGAGCCACCCGAATCTGGGTGTGGACTGGAATTTGCCATCTGCGGCTCAGGTGCAGGGCTGTTTGTAACAGGCGGCGGCTATGGGTAATGCGGACTGGGGTTTCCGAGGGACTGCGATGGCGAGGCACCGGAACCACCTGCAAACATTCCAACTCATAGTGATTGGCCGCCGCGATCGCCGCCGCAAACTGTAACAATAGAGGTGCTGTTTTGGGGTTAGCCAAAGGAACCAACAGCCGGCCGCGGCCCGTGGCTGGAGCGCGGGTCACATAGACGGGATAGGAGGGTTCAACCTTACGATAACGACCCCGACCGATCAACTCGCGAGCTTCAGCTTCGACAATATCACTGTGAGTAATAATCCCCACCAAACGCCGTCCGTCTACCACCGGTAGGCGGCCAATTTGATGGCGTTCAAGCAGATATAACGCCTGCATCAGACTATCCTCAGAACTAACCATCACCGGTTGAGGCATCATCAACTCAGAAATGGGAGTCTCATCGGAAATCGGGAGCTGCGACAGTTTCATCAAATCCGTTTCCGTAATCATTCCTACCAAGCGAGTGTCTTCAACCACAGGAAATCCCCCATAGGGCGATCGCCGAAAAATCTCCAACACCTCTGCCAAAGGTAAATGACTCTCAACGGTTTCCACCCGACGTTGCATAACATCATTCACCAGAATGTCAACTAGGTCAGAGGAATCCTCTTGTGGAGCGGGTTGTTCCCAGCCTCGTAATTCCAGCAGGCGATCGTACAACGACCCCGCAGAAACCTGTTCTGCCACCACGTAGGCCAAAACGGAGACAATCATTAGGGGCAGAACCACATTGAAATCTGCTGTAATCTCAAAAATAATCACGATCGCCGTAATCGGAATCTTGGCCACCGCACCAAAAAAAGCCCCCATCCCGGCCAGAGCAAAGGTTCTCGTGTCGCCAATATCAAACAGAAGTTGACTGCTCAATCCCACCAAACTGCCAATAGCGGACCCTAAAATTAGAGTTGGAGCAAATAATCCCCCCGAGGCTCCCGAACCATAAACTAAAAGCGTTAAGGCAAACTTCACCACCAACGCGATCGCAATCATGCTCAAACTCGCCTCGCCCGTGGTCAAAAACTCTCGCAACCCGGCATTATCCTGGAACTCCACCGGCAATAACGCCATCGTCGTCCCAGACAGCAACCCCGCCACCGCAATCCGTCCCGGCAGCCCAATGGCCAGATACCGACGTTGCCAGGTTAAACTAGCCACGATACCTCGGTTAAACCAACCGCTACAGATTCCCGTAATAACTCCCAACAGGAGTAACGCGGGAATATCCTGTGGGGAAAACTGGGCCGTCACCGTGCTGACATCCGGTTCCACCGTGACATCCCAGGGACCTCCGCCTAAGATTCCCGAGACAACGGCTCCAACAAACGAGGCCAGGATCGCCGTACCGAGCGTCAAACTTGAGACATCCTGCAATAGTTCTTCGACAACAAACAACACCCCCGCAATGGGGGCGTTAAATCCTGCGGCTAAGCCGGCCGCCGCTCCAGCGGCGATGGTTTGGCGACGATAACCCGGAGAGGTGGGCATCCAGCGAGTCATAGCTGCCGCTAATGCAGCTCCCATATGCACGGTCGGTCCCTGTCGTCCCAAAGACATACCCGAACCGACCACCAGCACCGTACTGAGAAGTTTCACCACCGCTAAGCGGAGGTTCAGAGACATGGCCTGAGGTAACCGTTGAGAAGATGCCAGTTGCACCTTGACGTGGGACACACCGCTCCCGGTGGCATCAGGAGAAAATCGCTGAATCAACCATCCCGCCAAAAATCCTCCCACTAAACCAAATAGAGGGAGTTTCAGCCAAATTGGCAACCCGGGAGACGCTTGTACCCGCCATCCCCCAAGCCAACTAATCCCCTGACGTAGAATGACTGCCGCGAGTCCTGAGACGAGTCCAATGAAACAGGCTTCAAGCAGGGCCAGTCGTCGAGGCTCAAGAAAATAGAGGTGAAGACGACGTGACAACGACGAGATGACCTCACGGCTCGAAGACAAAGGTTTCATTCATTTTGTTCGGGGTTTAATGGTGTAGACTACCATCCGGCATGGTGGCTCCAGTCCAGATGCCTTCTAAAAAATTGACGGCTTCCAAGGTGGCATTCCGTAAACTGGCTTGACTAAAGTTGCTACCGAGGACATTGACGCGATCGAGGCTGGCTTTCCAGAGGTAGGCTTGTGCAAAGGTTACATCTGTTAGATTAGCACCATCAAGATTCGCCAGATTAAGATTGGCTTCACTGAGATCGGCTCCCGTGAGATCAGCATCCTCTAAGTTGGCTTTCATGAGGTTAGCCGCAATGAGGTTGGCCCGTATCAGGAGACTGGCTTCTAAGTTAGCCGCGCGCAAATTTGCTCCTCTGAGAATTGCCACCCGTAGCTGACTTTCTCGCAGATTAGCAGCACAGAGGTTTGCTCCAGTGAGATTGGCCCCACTGAGTTTAGCCTCATGAAAATCGACACCATCGAGATCTAGGCCCTGCAAGTCGGCACCATTGAGCCAGGCATGACTAAGGTTAACACCATTGAGATTGGCCCCGTTGAGATTGGCCCCATTCAGTCTGGCTCCGTGGAGGTTGGCCCAACTGAGATTGGCCTGTCGTAGATCAGCATTGCGGAGATTGACACCCATCAGGTTCGCACCACAGAGGTTGACTCCCGCAAGATTGGCACGACGCAGATTGACACCACTGAGTCCGGCCCCACTGAGCTTAGCTCCCACCAAGGAGGCTCCCACGAGGGATGCGCCCTGAAGTTTTGCTTTCGTTAAATCTGCTTGGCTGAGATCGGCTTCGTCGAGTTTACTGTAGTTGAGGTTGGCTCCACAGAGATAACTGCCCGAGAGATTGGCGTAATCAAGGTTAGCCCGAGTTAGGTTAATGGAGTTCAGATAGGAGTTGCTGAAGTTGATTTCTTTGAGCTGGATCTGTTGTAAATCAGCACCAATGAGGTTGCTATTCCGAAAATCTCGTTGTCCAGATCGGTATTCATCAACAAGTTGTTGCAATTGACTCATGGTGGGGATCCTTATAGCTGAGATATTTGCGGCTGGGGGATCTTGGGATAAATAACGAAAATTTAGAACTGACCCCATGTTCTGATTATAACAGTTTCAATGCTGTCTAAAAACATATGATCGAAGAATTAAATTTTATAAAGCTTACCAAAGTATATTGAGTCTAGGAATCGCTTTGTTACTAAAATAGAGCTAAGTTGGGCGGATCGAGGGAAGACGTGGAGGTTATTCGCTATACTGTCTAAGGGGTCTAGGGGGTCGATACCCCTCAACTTAAACCTAGAAAAACCAAGCCCGAGTCTAGCAAATTTGCCCTAAGACTAGATCCGGTGTACCTTGACGAGATACCCTAGGAACGGTTTTTGATTGTCCAGGTGAAACACATTATGAAAGCCTCAGATATTATGACCACTGATGTCGTAACGGTGCGTGGTAGCACCACCGTTGCTGAAGCAGTGCAGTTGATGAAAGACAAGAAGACCCGAGCGCTTATCGTTGAGCGTCGTGAGGGTGACGATGCTTATGGTATTGTCACGGAAACCGATGTCACCTACAAGGTGGTCGCCTTTGGTCGAGATCCCAAAGCAATGCGGGTCTATGAGATTATGAGCAAGCCCTGCATTGTCGTCAATCCGGATCTCTGTGTTGAGTATATTGCCCGTCTCTTCGCCAATACAGGGATTCATTTTGCGCCGGTGATTAAGGATACTCTCCTCGGTACGGTGTCAGTCTCTGACATTTTGACCAAGGGAGATTTTGTGGAACGGCCTCGGAGTCTGCTGCTCGAAGATAAAATTCAAGAAGCCATTGAGGAAGCTCGCTCGACTTGTGCTGAGAAAGGGCCGCGATCGCGTGAATGTGCTTCAGCTTGGGATGTCGTTGAAGAACTGCAAGCCGAAGCGGCACATCAAAAGGCAGAACGTTTGCACCGAACGGCTTTTGAAGAATACTGTCAGGAAAACCCCGATGCTCCTGAAGCTCGGGTCTATGATACCTAATTGATGAGATGGTATTGGGCTGGGGGGGCGATCGCCCTCGTCCTCTTGGCCTTGCTCCTGGTGACGCTCTCAATTCACGTTCAGACGCGCTCTGTGCGCTTTACAGAACTTGAGGTCGTTCCCTCTCGTCCTGTAGCAATTGTGTTTGGGGCCGGTGTTTGGGACGACGGAACGCCAACTCCGATGTTGGCCGATCGCGTCTTGGCCGCCGTTGATTTGTATCAACGGGAGACGGTTGAGCAGATTCTTATGTCCGGTGACAATCAGACCCCCGACTATAACGAAGTCGATGCCATGATCCAACTGGCGGAGCAGTCTGGAGTGCCGCGAGCGGCGATTTTGGGCGATCGCCTGGGGTTGAGTACCTATGAAACCTGCCGACGAGCGCGAGATGACTATGATATCCGTGCCGCCGTTTTAGTCAGCCAACGTTATCACCTTCCTCGTGCTATTTACATCGCACGACAGTTAGATCTCGATGTCGTTGGTTATGGCGTTGCCGATTGGGGGGTCTATCGTTATCGCTCCATGCTCTCCTATTGTCTGCGGGAAGTCGTCGCGATCGTCAAGGCGATCGCCCAAACCTGGCATACCCCGTGAGTTTGCCAAATTCCCGAGATCAAAGTTTTGCCAACTCTCCGGATCGCTCCCCCTTCCTCTAGGAGAAAGGAATGGTAGATGCACCCTGATGGCAAACCCCGGAACCTGCTGGAGGTTCCGGGGTTTTTTTGGCTCTTTTCCCAGCTCCAGCCCCCGCGACTCAGGCCATGGATCGCAGACGGCCCTCAGCCAACTCACGGATTAGGATCAGATGCGATCGAATATAATTCGCTAGTTCTTCCATATCATCCCCGGCTAACGGTCTCTTCTGCTGCAAATTCTCTAACAGTTGTTCAACTAAGCTCGTATCATCTAAGCTTCTCAAGGTTTGGGTTTGAGTCTCTTCAACCGTTGACCAAAGCTGACGTAACATCGTGGCATTCATGGTAATTCTCCAATATCTAATAAGAGTCCTTATTGATAGGTTAGACAATTCTCGTGCAAACGAACAGCGATGATTACAAGTATTTTACAAACTTTTGTTGATAAAATTAAGGCAATATTAAGCATTTCAGGATTAACGAACAAACTCCCTAGATTTTGTGAACAACTATTACATCATCATCTTTTTGACTCGTCAGCTCAGGTTCAAATATGAGATCGCCTCTAGCGGGACAATAGGCTAAAGAGTCGCCACAACAGGACTCAAGGTCTCCTAACCCATCTCTGGTATTCATCCGATCCCGATAAACCCAAATGTCACATAACGTTATTTTACAGTCCTGTCCACATCGTATTTTTTTACAAAAATCTATCTGGGGATGGATAAAAATGAGCCCCGATATCAGTTAAACTAGCCTCAACAACAACCTGCCTTCAGTGGCATTCAAACACGGAGGATCAAAAGTTAATGGACATCGTTCGTCTCATCGCAGCAATTCTCTTGCCCCCTCTTGGCGTCTTCTTACAGGTTGGCTTGACCGGACAGTTTTGGCTCAACATTCTCCTAACCCTTCTTGGCTACATTCCAGGGATTGTTCATGCCGTTTGGATTATCGCCAGACGCTAACAGGCTCCTAGAGTCGGTGAAGGTTCTCAAAACTGGCTAGACTCAAGCACACAACCCCATCCGGGTACAGACAGACAGCAGTACAAATTGGCAGAGATTCCCCCAGTGAAACCGAAAAAATCGCTCCTGGGGTAGATCCTTTTGTCCAAGCCAATGGATTACACTAGGGTCAAGACGAGAGACGGGTGCATAGACATCTACCGAACGGGCAAAGGTTCGAGAGGCTTAGGGTCTAGCCACTGACCTCGATCTCATCTCACCCAAGTACAGGTCACCACATTAAGGAATTATCGATACTATGACTGAGCAAATTCCCCAACGAGAAGAATATCAAGCCAAGGTAAAGGCACAACTCGAAAAAATTAACGCCCAACTCGATGAACTCAAGGCAAAAGCCGCTCAGGCTGAAGCCGAGGTCAAGACCGATTACCATAGTCGCATGGAAGAGCTGTACGCCAAACGAGACGCAGCCAGCGCGAAACTTGAAGAACTGCAAAAAGCCGGAACCGACGCTTGGGAAGAAGTACAGAAAGGCTTTGAAACAGCTTGGTCAGACTTAACCAGTGCGTTTGAGAACGCATCCAAGAAGTTTAACCAATAGATAGCAGGTTTCAAGTCCTACCAGTTGCAACCGGGTTGGAGACTCTCCCATCCCGGTTTTTCTGTAATCCCGTATACCGAGTCCCTTATTTCCTCAACCTCTGTCCATATGGCTGGAAACTCCATCACCAAAATTACGAAACCCAACTCTCGCCAGCGCGAAATCCTCGAAGTTGTACTTAAACATGGCTGGGATTACATGAGGCTGCTGCTCAGTAGTAATCAAGCCGAGGAACCCGAACTCCCTCCGCCAACCGTTTTGCAACGGATTTTTGTCGATCTCGGGCCGGTTTACGTCAAACTTGGACAATTGCTCAGTACCCGTCCCGAACTGTTACCACCTGAATACATCGAGGCCTTGAGTTCTCTCCAGGCTGATGTTCCGCCAGTCTCCTGGACAGAAATTGAAGCACAACTGAACGGGGAACTGAAACAACCCCTCGATACAATTTTCCAAGATGTGAATCAAACTCCTGTGGCGGCCGGGTCTCTGGCCCAAACCCATAAGGCCGTCCTCCTGAATGGACGGGAAGTGGCCCTCAAAATTCAACGTCCAGGGATTGATGAAACCGTTGAGCGAGATATTGAACTCCTGACCAATATCGCCGAACTGGTCTCCGGGACGGACTTTGGGAAATACTATGATGTGACGGGGTTGGCCGAGGAATTTAGTAATGCGTTGCGAGATGAGTTAGATTTCACTCAGGAGGCTCACTATACGGAACGTCTCAGACGGTGTTTGTCAAAGAGTTCTTGGTTTGACGTCGAGCAGATTACGGTTCCTGAGATCATCTGGGACTATACCAGTCAGAAGCTGTTGACCATGGAATGGCTCGATGGTGTACCTCTGCTATCGGCTGAGATTACCGGAGAGCGTTATAACGGTGACCCCCAAGCTGAGCGGAATGCAATTACGACTTTACTATTCCGTTCGTTTTTACAACAACTGTTTATTGAGGGATTTTTTCACGCCGACCCTCATCCGGGTAATATCTTCTATCTCCATGATGGGCGAGTCGCCTTTTTGGATGTGGGAATGACCGGAACCCTCGACCCACGCACTCAGGGGTTATTGGTCGAAACCATTTTAGCGATGATCACTCTCGATGCTCAACGCTGCGCTCAGTTGACTTTACAGTTGGCTCACCCGGTGCGGGCCGTGGATTTCATTCGGTTGGAGAATGATTACGATCGCCTGCTACGGCGTTACTATAACCTGAGTGTGGCCCAGGTGAACTTCAGTGAGGCCTTTTATCAACTGCTGCAAGCGGCGCGACGCAATCACCTACGTTGGCCGAGTAATATGGGACTCTACGCCAAGGCCCTGGCGAACTTAGAGGGGGTGGCGCGAACGTTTAATCCTCAAGTGAATTTGCTCGATGAGATTCAGCCCCTGACAACGGATTTGATGCGCCGTCAACTGATTGGCGAGAATCCGCTGCAACAGGTCCTTGGGGCCACCTTAGAGTTCAAAAATCTTTCCCTCAAGTCGCCGCGCCAAGTGGATTTCCTCTTAGAACGAGTGGCCACGGAAACCCTCAAATGGAACCTTCAAATCAGTGAACTGACGGAGTTACGCCAAAGTCTCGATGAGTCTGCTAACCGACTCTCGTCGAGTGTGGTGGTGGGGGCCTTGATTTTAGCCGGGGCCTTGGTTGTTTCCCGAGATCAGACGCACCGCATTCCCTGGTTGGGGAATGTTTTATTTTGGACGGCTTGTCTATTGGGATTATGGCTGGTGTTTAGTATTTGGCGGTCGGGAAGCAAAAAATAAAAAAAACCCTGGAACGTTGAACGCTCCAGGGTTTGCCATCAGGGTGCATCTACCATTCCTTTCTCCTGAGATGGTCTAGGGGTTTCCGGATGGTTTCAGCAAAAAGGTTGGCTGACAGACGATCTTGGCTGAGTCGTTGTCCTGGGAAAGACCCCAAAACAAGGTGAGCCTAGCATTCGGGCTAGGCTCACCAAAAGAGATCAAGAGTTTTCAAAAAGCGTTCTCTGATTGGATCAGAGGTAATGTTGACATCATTCCCAGCCCTGCCTGTGAAGATGAACCAATCCTAAACAACAGTCAGACAAGGGGCTAAGCCGGGGTTTCAACTGCACGGAATGCCTACCGCACAGCTAGCACAGTGACCAGCAATCAAGACCGGAAACGTAGGTGCTACGGATGACTCATTTCTCATTGCCCGTCATGATGGAGCTTGAGGGTCAAGCGCAAATGCCGAGTCGAAATCATGGAACTTGGAATCGAACTTGAAATCGAACTTGAACAATTGGACAATCAGACAATTAGATACAACATGTGAAACAGCAACGGACATTAGAAACGAAACAATGCTGCTCGACATTTCGGGGGTCTACTGATAGACCGAGTCAGGCAAGGAGAAAACGTTGAAAACCATTGACGAGTCACTTCCACCGCCCTAAACGACAGGGCCAACTCTGGCCGAACGAAGTCAAATGAGGCTATTGAAGACGACAGCTTGGGTGAACGCCACGTAACGAAAGGGGTTAAACCAAGGGTTTACAAGAGTACCGCTAATCGTGTTTGCAGTTCCTAGTGCATCGGGTCTTTCCAGACGTTGGGGAAGGTTTAACGCTAACTGGGTTCCTGGGGAATCCTGTAGGTGTACCTCATTCAGGTGATGCAACAGGCAGAAGATTATACGGCTGGGACTGGTTCGCTGAATGACACTGAGCGACATCCCGGAGTTGATTCGAGTCAAGTTGGTGTTCTTTGCTCTACAGTGTCTGATATTAAATTAGCATAGCGGCTGCTTATGGCAACCATAAGTTAACCTAAATTTACATTTAAGTTTTGTCTTGACTCGTGCTGATAAATCTGCTACTTTGGAAAAGCTGGAAAAAAACAGCACGGCTTGGTAGCTCAGTTGGTTAGAGCAGGGGACTCATAAGCCCAAGGTCGTCGGTTCAAATCCGACCCGAGCCATTCTTAAACAATGCGTCATTAACAATGCGTCCCTCAAGATCCCCTCGTTACTGGGAAGGTCCCGGTGCGCGATCGCCGACGGGGGTTGTCCACCGAGAGCCGGGAAGCCCTCCCCAAACCTCTCAAAGTCGTTATGACCATGATAGAGTTGTAACAGTTGGTAAACAGGTGCCTGTTGTTGCCTGGTTGTTTTGAAGAGACAGCCGATTGGCGATGGAGGAAACCGAGATAACACGACAGAAATAAGGAGAGTTATATATCCATGACACAAGAAGGATGTCTACGAGTCGGTCAACCGGCCCCCGACTTCACGGCTACTGCTGTTGTTGACCGCGAATTCAAGACTGTGAAACTGTCGGACTATCGCGGTAAGTATGTGGTACTGTTCTTCTACCCCTTGGACTTCACCTTTGTCTGTCCCACGGAAATCACGGCATTTAGCGATCGCTACGAAGAATTCAGCAAACTCAACACGGAAGTGCTTGGCGTCTCCTGTGACAGCGAGTTCTCTCACCTGGCCTGGATTCAAACCGATCGCAAATCCGGCGGTGTCGGCGATTTGAACTATCCTCTCGTCTCCGACTACAAAAAAGAAATTAGCTCCGCCTATAACGTCTTAGATCCTGATGCTGGCGTAGCTCTGCGTGGCTTATTCCTGATTGACAAAGATGGTGTCATCCAACATTCGACCATCAACAACCTGGCGTTTGGCCGTAATGTAGACGAAAGCCTGCGTACCTTGCAAGCCATCCAATATGTTCAGGAACACCCCGACGAAGTGTGTCCCGCAGGTTGGACTCCTGGCGAGAAAACCATGAAACCCGATCCCGTTGCGTCTAAAGAATACTTCGCGGCGATCTAGGCTAACCTAGGTTTCAGTGTAATTGTTAGGAATTGTTAGCCCCCGACCACTCAGTTTTGGGGGCTTCTTGCTAGAGTATGGGCAGTGTACCCGTCACAATCTCCAAACCCAACTCCCAGACGCCCGTTCATCGTCGCTCGGTGACACAGGAGAGACTCAAAACAAAACAATAACCAGCTTTCCCCCTGTTTCGTGTTCATTTTGACATCCATGGTGCCATCATGCAGCTTTACTCTAAAGACTTCCGTGGCTTACTGAATCGCCGTTTTTTGCAAAACTTTCTCCCCATCCCCGCCACCAACCCGTCTTACTATGGCGTGGCCACCCCAGATTTTGAGTTACCGGATATTACCAACGGACGACGAGTTCACCTACGGGATTATCGAGGCCAACAGCCGGTGATTCTGGCTTTCACTCGTATTTTTACAGAAAAGCAGTATTGTCCTCTTTGTCTCCCCCACATTGTTGCTCTAAATAAAAACTATCACCGCTTCACGGAATTTGGGGTAGAGGTGTTAATGCTCACCAGTACCGACGAACGCCAAAGTCAGATTGTAGTGCGAGATTTGGGCTTAAAACTGCCCTTGTTGAGTAATCCAGATTGCGATGTATTTCGGCGTTATGGCGTTGGACAAGCCTTAGGAGCGCCCCTTCCGGCTCAGTTTATCTTAGATGCTGAAGGGAAGTTACGGTATAAACATCTGTTTTCGTTTTTGGATTCTAATGCGTCCGTTGAGACGTTGTTAGAGCAGGTTCAACCTTGGTTGAAATCCAGTGAGAGCGAACCGGAACTTGTCACCGAACACCGCTAGACTCCCTATCCCCAAAGGGTCAGTCTCGGGAAAACTAGCGGTGTTGTCCTAGGGGTTAAAGCAGTCCGCCCAAGAAATCCGAAATGTCCTCAAGCACATCACTCGTCACTGAGCCACTTGTTAAAGCCTCTGCAATCGGAGACAAGGCTGCAAAATCGATCGCCCCCGTAAACACCCCCGGATTCGCGACTACAAATTGGAAAAAGTCATTGGCCAGCGTCTGAAACTCCGGTGTCGCCACAATGGACTCAATCACACCGGGGTCCGAGACACTCAAATTGCCAAATAACTCCTCAGCAGCATCGACAAACTCAGGTGTAGCAAAGTGATCAGCTAAAGAACCATCATTGAGAGCATCGAGGCGATTGAGCGACTCCAGAGCGTTCTCAACGTCTAGCGCCGTAAAATCAGTCGATGAGGAATCCCCCGCTCCCGGTGCAGGCGCTTGTGCATCGACAAAATCATCGGCACCAATGGTAGAGGCGGCGACATTGTTGAGAACCGCGATCAGGTTTCCCTCGCGGCGAATCTCTGTATTGGCCCCCGATGACTCAATTTGCAGATCATCCACCGTCACGCCAGGGGCCAGTCGCAGTTTATCAACACCATCTTGGAAATCAACAATCACATCCTCGCCAATCTCCGCCGATGCTGCCAAGCTAAAGTGGTCTATCCCATCGCCGCCGGTGAGCGTATCCCGACCGCGATCGCCCGACAACAGATCATTTCCCGGCCCACCAATCAGAACATCATCGCCCTGGCCGCCAAACAGGCTATCATCCCCAGAACCTCCAGTGACAGTATCCTCCCCTAAATTGCCGAAGAGGATATTATTCCCGGACCCCCCATCGAGAACGTCATTATCACGGCCCGCCGCCAGAGTATCATTGCCCGCTCCGCCAAAGATGCTGTCATTCCCGGCATTGCCGAAGATAATGCGTCCCTCATCATCATTGCGGGCCACATCATCCCCCCCAAGCAGGGCGATCGCATCGGGAAAGGCAGAATTCCGCAACTGAGCCAGTTCATCAGCCGGCAACTGGCTCATAACGATGTTGTCATTCCCTTGGGTTGCAATACCGAAATCAAATCCACCTTCTGTAACAATCGTTAAGACCACAGCCGTAACTCCTCAATTCACAACAAAAATACACAATAAGCTATACCCTATATAACACCGCAACCTGAGAGATGGGTGAAATAAGGTCAATGGTTGAGCTGACACAAAGAACCTAGACAAATTGACTCCAGGCCGACTCAAAAAAGTCCAGTTCACATTGCATCGCATAACGATAGGTTTGCCGTAGCTCGGGGCGATCGCATCCCTCCTGGTCAACAACCTCCTCAAGCTGTCTTGCCAACGGCTCAAACTCATCGCTACCATAGGTACAGATCCAATCTGCATATTGATGGTCAGGAATGCCATTTTTGGCTAATTCTCGTCCCAAAAACAGATAGAGTCGCATACAGGGGGACATCGCCGCTGCAATGGTTGCCACATCGGCTTGCCAAGCCGTCGCCAGCAGAAAATCCGTATACCGCCGTGTTGCTGAACCGGCCGCAACTGTTGTAATATCCACATCCCACTCTTGGCTATAACTTCGATGTAGATTCAGTTCCTCAATCACCCCTTGAGTGAGTCGGTGAAACACCTGAAACGTCTCCCAATCGGTGCATTTTGCGGCTGCAACACTATAGGCCCGAGCAAACGCTTGCAGAAAAAACGCATCTTGCCCAACATAATAGCTAAATGTTTGACGGGGTAAATTGCCTTGCGCGATTCCCTGGACAAACGAATGATTCAGGCAAGCCTGAGCCAAGTCCTGATTCGCCTGCCATAAGATTGAAGATAGGGTCATCTCTCCGTTTGATTTCATCAGTTATCGATTCGACTGTTTTAGACTAGCACCGCTCCTGTTTTCCCTTCGTGTGACTCCTACCCACCATGATTATTTGTAACGCCCTTGACGTTCGTCGCCTCGCAGAAGCCGAAGAAGCTCGCTTTATTGTAACTGTTAATAGCATCCTTACCAGTGTAATTGATCGCCGCAGTCTGTCCCGTGAATTTCCTTGGGCGGTTCAACTTTGGGGCGAGGAATTGGCCCCATTAGACTATCGCCGCGATCGCTGTCTCGTTTCCTGTAGTCAAACTCTCAATAATGGGTTAGCCTACGCCTACGCCAATGCCGCCATTGACGCCTATCAGACATTCCTAGAAGAATTTGGCGAAACCGCCATTCCTGAGGTATTTAACTTTATTCTCAGGCTCGGTCGCCATAGTGATTATTATACAGATCGGATGCGATCGCGCTACTCCATCCCTTCAAACGTTCCGCCCCTGGAAGTGCGGCGCTCGCTAATTCGAGCTTACGAACAAGGAGAAGTTTGGCAAGATAAACCCTCTCCATTTACCGAAGAAAACCCCTGGCAAATCCAACTTTCCTATCCCAAAACGTCAACCAAGCAAAAAGTCGTTGCCCATTCCCGTCTCCAATAAACTGAGTCTAACGTCAAGGGTCTTCAGGATATACGGTGTGATTTTTTGCGTTTGATACAAAATCGTAGGGGAACCCACCCCTAACCCCTCCCAGGAGGGGATTTTTCGCCCCTACAGCAACGGATATAATCCGCGATAAATTTTCCTTATCACCCCGAACCCAGAAGACCCAACATCAATTCAATTCAAATCAATTCAGTTGAATACAAAACATTAAAAATAACCCCATCAAACCTAATTTCCCACCATATTAGACTGAGCCAACGAGGGAAGCCAAGTCACAATTGCGGGGAAGCGAATAATCGCCATCAACACCAAAACTTGCAGTAACACAAACTGAGTTGCACCGCGATAAATGTCCGAGGTTTTCACAGACTCCGGTGCAATTCCTCGTAGATAAAACAGAGCGAAACCAAAGGGAGGCGTTAAAAACGACGTTTGTAAATTCGCCCCTAAAATCACCCCATACCAAACCATATCTAACCCAAAACTTTGCGCCACCGGAGCAAACAGCGGCACAATAATAAAGGCAATCTGAAAGAAATCAATAAAAAAGCCCAACAGAAAAACAACCAGCATACTAATCGCCAAAAAACCGACTTCCCCTCCCGGTAAATTGGCCAACATCGTTCGCATCACCGCTTCACCATTCAGCCCACGGAATACCACACTAAAAGCCGTCGAACCAATTAAAATCAACACCACCATGCTCGTAATTCGCAGCGTCGCATCACACACCTGGCGCAATCCTTTCCAGGTGAAGCGTTGATTGGCGATCGCCAACACAATCGCCCCAATCCCCCCTAATGCGCCTGCTTCTGTTGGCGTAGCCAGGCCAAAAAAGATACTTCCTAACACCAAAATAATTAACAACAACGGTGGAATCATCGCCTGAAACACCCGACTCAGCAAATGTCGTCCCCGTAGATTGCGAACCTCAGCCGGTAACGCTGGCGCCAATTCCGGACGAATCAGAGTAATCACCAACACATGAAGAGCAAACACCGTCGTCATCAACAACCCCGGTAACAACGCACCGACAAATAAATCCCCCACCGAAATTCCCAACTGATCGGCTAGAACCACCAAAACCACACTCGGAGGAATAATCTGGCCCAAGGTTCCCGACGCCACAATCACCCCCGTCGCCAACTCCTTGTTATAGCCATAGCGAAGCATAATCGGTAGCGAAATCAATCCCATCGCCACAACCGTCGCCGCCACAACCCCCGTCGTCGCCCCCAACAACGCGCCAACAATAATCACGGCTAAGGCCAAACCACCGCGAACTCGCCCAAAGAGGATACCAATCGTTTCTAAAAGTCGTTCCGCAATCCCCGACTTCTCCAACATGGCCCCCATAAAAATAAAATAGGGAATGGCCAGTAGAGTGTAATTAGACATGGTGTTAAACACCTGCAAGGGCAACGTCCCCCACAGCGCCAAATTAAACACCCCCAACGCCGAACCAATCAGACTAAACAGAACCGCCACCCCTCCCAGGGTAAAGGCCACCGGATAGCCAAGCAGGAGCAACAGAAACACCCCAGCAAACATAAGGATTCCCAGCCAGTCAAGCATTATCATCTCTCTCCGTTTCAGGTTGGCCATTAACAGACTGGCCATTAACGGGGGGAACGTTCCCTGAAGCCGATGGAGGCGCGATCGCCCCCGAATAGATCCCCCAACTCTTAATGGCTTGAGAGACGCCCTGAGCAATCAGGAGGATAAACATGACCAAAATAAAGCTTTTTATGGGATAACGGGGTAAACCACCGGGATCAGGCGACCCTTCCTGAATGCGCCAAGAGTTCAGCACCGGAGTCCAAGTAAACCAGAGAGCAAACCCGCAAAAAGGCAACAAAAACAGGAGTGTCGCGATAAAATCAGCCAGAGCTTTACGGCGGGGTGGCCAGCCACTGTAGAAAACATCCATGCGAACATGATCATTTTCTTGCAGAGTATAGGCCGCACCCAACAAGAACACTAAACTAAACAAATACCATTGAGTTTCAATCAACCCATTGGAACTGAGGTTCTGTCCCAGGGCATTGCCTAGATAACGTCCCACGACGTTAAACCCGCCCACCAAAACCATCAACAGGACGAGCCAACCGCTCAGACGACCAATCACTGTGTTCATCCGATCAATCGATCGCGCCAGACGCAGTAGTGTGTGCAACCGTTGTTCTCCTAAACGTACAGCAGAGTTGAGGGGATTCGTATTGTACCCTACCGGTGGAGAGGGGATGGACGATTACAAAAAACTTGAGATAGGGAGAGAGTTCGTTGTGAAAAGGGTTTGTTATCCGTTGTGGAGCCGCAGTGGAATCGGCGCGATCGCCGTGACCCTGATGGCCCTATCTGGGACCGTCGTCTATAGTCAGGAACCGCCTCCACTCAGCCAAGACTCCAACCCCTCCCGCGTCTTCATCCAACGCATTGACGTGCGTGGGAGCAGCCGCTTTAGCGCCTCAGAACTAGCGGAGTTAACGGCGCCCTACGAAGGCCAAGAACTAAGCCTAGAGGACTTACAAACCCTAGCCGACGAGATCACCCAACTCTATCTGAATCAAGATTATCTCACCTCCCGCGCCCTGCTGCCCCAGCAAGACATTGTCGATGGGGTGGTGGTCATCGATGTGATTGAAGGGCGCGTGAGCGAGATTGAGATTGAAGGGAACGATCGCCTCAATGCGTCCTTCATCCGCGATCGCCTGCAACGGGCCGCCGGAGTTCCCCTCAACACCGCTCGTCTCGAAGACGAACTGCGACTGCTGCGAGCCGATCCCCTCTTTGATCAAGTCGAAGCCAACCTGCGTTCAGGAGAGAACCTCGGAGAAAGCCGCCTCCTGGTGCGGGTGCAAGAAGCCAACCCCCTGCAAGTGAGCATCAGTACCGATAACTATTCCCCCCCTAGCATTGGCGGCGAACGGCTCAATTTGGGGTTAACCCATCGTAATCTTGTGGGGGTCGGCGATCGCTTCAGCGTCGAGTACAACCTCACCTATGGCGACGGCCTAGACTTCATCGATATCGGCTATGAGATTCCCGTCAACTCCCAAGATGGTCGCCTCCAGCTACGAGTCGCCCCCACCCAGAACGAAGTCACCCAAGCCCCCTTCGATCAACTCAATATCCGGGGAGAATCCAGCCTCTACGAAGTCCGCTATCGCCATCCCCTGCAACGCACCCCTGAGCAAGAATTTGCCCTGTCTCTGGGGTTTTCGTGGCAAGATAGCCAAACCTTCTTTCTCGATAACCCCGAACCCTTGGGTTTGGGTCCCGACGCATCCGGACGTAGCGAAACTCGCGTGATTAGCTTTGGCCAGGATTATATTCACCGTCAAGTGGATGGGGCCTGGGCGTTGCGATCGCAGCTACGGTTCGGAACCGGCCTCTTTGACGCCACCAACAACTCCCGAAACCTCCCCGACGGCCAATTCTTCAGTTGGACCGCCCAAGCCCAACGAGTGCAACGACTCCATCGCGATCATCTCCTCGTGGCCCGTCTAGCGGCCCAATTCTCCCCCGATCCCCTTCTTCCCTCACAACAGTTTGTCATGGGCGGCGGTCAATCCCTACGGGGCTATCGTCAGAATGTGCGGGCCGGAGATAATGGGATTCGCCTCTCGATCGAGGATCGGATTACCCTAGTGCGAGATGCTTCGGGACAATCGACCCTACAAATCTTACCCTTTGTGGATATGGGCGTCGTCTGGAACCATAGCGACAACCCCAACCCCGAACCTCGCCAACAATTTTTAGCCTCCTTGGGACTGGGGGCTATCTGGGAACCCAGTCCTGGGCTAAGTTTCCGCATTGACTATGGCGTTCCTCTCGTAGATTTAGACGATCGCGGCGAAAATATCCAAGATGACGGCTTTCACTTCCGAGTTGGCTATGAATTTTGACGAGCAATCGGCTCTAGGATGGGGTTGAGGTCAAACCAAGATCCAATCTCATCGCGGTATTCATAGACGAACATACTGCTGATAAGCAGGTCATAACTGTCATCGCCGGCGACTTGTTTGCGTTGATGAACTTGCTTTAACAAGGCCCATTCATCCTCGGTAATGGCGTATAACATGCGATCGCGCCGTTCGCGAATCACCACCTCTAATCCTTGACGGGATAGGGGTAAGTGTCGTTCTTTCATAATCCACGTATTGAGAAAGCGCAAAATCTCCCGCACATGACCCCCACTCAACCGACATAAATCATTGAACAAATCCAAGGATTCAAACAGGTCTAAAATTCCCGTATGTCGTTCTGACTCTTGCTGATGGGGAAAGGCTCGCGTCAAAATCATTTGCCGCATTTTCTCCATTCCCTCTAGGTGATCGGTTCCATCTCGATGACGGACTGGAACCATCGGTAATAGCTTCGGATCAGTGCCAAAGCGACTGGTGAGGGGATTGAGATCATTAGAATAGAGCAGCGCCAAGGGCATGGTATAAATAACATGACATTGAAGTTGTCGCAGTTGTTCACCGCGATCAACAAATAGATATTCCGGTTGTGTTCTCCCCCAGGGTTTAATGGTTTTTTCGACGCGATCTAAGTTATCGACAATGACCACTAATCCTTGTTTTCCGAGGGTTTTGAGTTTGGCGATCGCCGGTTCAATCAATTCACGGTTAATCGCGTCAATAATGTTGGTCGTCCGCACTTCCAAATATTCCCGTAACTTACCTCGCAATTCGGGACTATTGCGGGCTTTAGCAGAGATTTTACCAATACCCAACGCCACCAGTGATAACCCCTCAGAATCCGCCTCAAATTGTCCCAAACCCGGAATTCCCACTTCTGCCGAAAAACTGCCTTTCCCTTCGGTACTGGCTTGCACATTTCCCAACCCCGGAACATCCAATTCAGCGGCGAGATCAATCTCCGTTTGCAAAATCCGGGCCGCCCCACGCAGCAATCGCTGTAAGCCTCGCGGCGTATCGAGTTCAAGCTGTTCGAGTTCCCCAAGACTTTCACTAATGCGACGGGCGATCGCCAACAAGATATCGGTGACATCAATATCGCCCATTTCCAAGTCTTGGGAGGACTCAAAATAGATGACATGAAACTGTTGTTCTCGCAGTTCATTCGCCAAGCGCAAGAGTTCCGTAGATTTCCCACATCCTAGATGTCCGGTAAACAATTGTACGGTGGGTTCATCGGGGGAGAAAAAGCTAATTTTATCCCGCATTTCGGCAATGGTAGAACCACCACGAACGCTAGAAAAATCAATATAGAGTTCGCGATCGCTCGCCTTAGACACATCCAAAGTTCGACTAGGATTAGTCGCCCGATACAATTCTCGAATATCTAGCATAAACTCAATTTACCCAATAAATAAACCATCTTAAAACCCCAATCAACACGTTCC
>SIHH01000325.1 GCA_004299065.1 Phormidium sp. SL48-SHIP
TTGCGTCAAAACAACAGGGATGTGTTGACAATGTCCACACAAAGCTCTTATATTGGTGGGGAGTCTCCTATTAGAAAAGAGATCAGCACTATGCACAGCTCAACCGGTGAACAGTCGGGTAGCCAGACCCGCAATGTTACAATCAACATCCGAGCCAAGCAAAGCCAACGAGATATCATTGATCATGCCGCTGAAGTGCAGGGCAAGAGTCGCTCGGAGTTTATGCTGGAGTCATCGTATCAGAAGGCCCAAGATGTTCTTCTGGAACAGACGTTCTTCGGGTTAGATGAGCTTAAATTTAAGCAGTTTGTGGCGTTGCTGGATGCACCACCTACTCAAGATGACAAGCTGCGTACATTACTGACAACTAAGGCTCCGTGGGATTAGATCGAGATCGGCCTAAGCTGCGCTCACCCGAAAAACTCAATTCGTCACACGATGTTGAACGCTTTAACTCAGGGAATCGTCAGCTAGACGACTGGCTTAAGCGTCGTGCTATGAAAAATGAGGAAGGAGGAGCTTCACGCACTTATGTTGTTTGCGATCGCGACGTCGTCATCGCCTATTACTGTCTCGCCAATGGAGCTGTGGCGCAGGCTTCCGCAACAGGTCGCGTGCGGCGTAATATGCCTGATCCGATTCCTGTTATGGTGATTGGACGATTAGCCGTTGATCATCACTGGCAAGGCAAAGGCATTGGGCGGGCTCTACTGCGAGATGCAATTCTGCGTACTCTCCAAGCTGCTGAAATTGCAGGAATACGCGCCATTCTAGTACATGCCATTTCCGAGGATGCGAAGCAGTTTTATGAGATCTGTGGTTTCACCGCTTCACCTCTTGATCCAATGACACTCATGGTCAGGGTTAAGGATGCCCGTATTTCACTAGATTCACAAGCCTGAAAGTTCTTCGATTTAATTCGCCATCCTCAGGGTTTCACAGGGGATACCGATCGCGCACAAAGGCGATCGCCGCCTCCCGAGAACCGCCAAACTCCCCATCCAAGGTTCCCGCCTGAATATCCGCCAACATCTCCTTAAACTGTGGTCCCGGCGTATACCCCAACTGCTTCAAATCCTCCCCATTTAACAACGGTTTCACCTCAGCCCACTCCGTCAGATATTGCCAGACTTTACCACGCAGCGATCGCCCCATTCCCAAGGCCACCAACAACAATCCCGCTAACTCCTCCCCCGACAACACTTTTACCACCTCACTCGGCCGCTGCGCCGTACTCAACTCCCGTTCCAGACGCTCCCGCCGTTCCCCCAGCGTCGCCAACCGTTGCACCGTCTCATCGGGTAACTGCAACTGTTGCGCCACCGCCGCGCGGGAAAACTCCCCAGTTCCTGTCTCCACCTGGGACAATAACACCTCCAACAACATCCGCCAATGACTCAGACGATGCCATTTCTGAAACCGTCGTAACCCCCGATCTGCTAACTGTAAACGCCGCCATAGTTCTCGCGTCAATCGTAATTGCGGATGCAAACATTGCAACGCACCTAAGCGATCCAACTCCCGCAACGCTCGCGGCCAATAGGACGCTTGCAAGAGATATTTCAACTCACTTTTTAATCGCGCCTGTAACGCCGGAGTACGGGGATTGAGGGAGCGCGATCGCTCATACACCCCACTGGCGATCGCATGACGAATAAACCGTTCCGTCTCCGGTTCAATCTCAAACTCAAACCGCACCGCAAAGCGCACGGCCCGAAAAATCCGCGTCGGATCTTCAATAAAACTATTGGCGTGCAACACCCGCACCCAACCCCGCTGCAAATCCAACACACCGCCAAAAAAGTCTAACAACTTCCCCTGACGAGGGGTTGTCAAGCGAATCGCCAAAGCATTGATTGTGAAATCCCGGCGGTACAAATCCTGACGAATGGAACTCGCCTCCACCTCCGGATTCGCCGCTGGATAGGGGTAAAACTCCGTCCGCGCCGTCGCAATATCCAACCAAAGGGAATCAAAAACGGGGTCATTGTGCCATAACAACGCCGCCGTCTGGAACGCTCCATGTACATCTAACCGCGCCCCCGAAAACTGCTCCTGTAACACGTTCGCCAATTCCACCCCCGCGCCAACCGTCGCCGACTGGTGAAAGCCATCCACCACTAAATCAATATCCGTTAACGCCACCTCAGTCTGTTGCGGCGACTGCATCCCCCGCAACAGATCTCGCACGGCTCCCCCCACTAAATAGAGTTGCCAGCCCCGTTCCTGAGCCGCCTGGGCCGCTGTTTCGAGCAATTGCCACAGTTTGGGGTTGAGGTGCGATCGCAGGCCCTGCCAAACATCGGCCTCCCGCGTCAACCGTCGCCCCTGAGACTCCCGTTCAGGATGGATAGGGCAGAGTTGACGACTCTCCTCATGGAGTTCTCGCAAGACATCGGTGCGGGTGACAATTCCCACCAACGCCCCCTCGTCTAAAACCGGCAGGCGACCAATATCAAATGTCACCATCAGCCCCTCAATTTCGGGCAGCAAGGTGTCTGGACTGATAGTTTTGACGTTTCGCGTCATATAGCCCTTGACGGGGGCATGGTGGAAGCCGTGGTGCAGGGCGATGTCTAAATCCCGGCGGGAGATAACCCCGACTAATTCGTCGGCTTGGTTCACCACCGATAAGCCGGAATGGCCGTAACGCAACAGAATACGGTGGGCCTCGCCAATGGTCGTTTGTGGGCGAATCGTCCGCACCGGAGAGGACATTAACTCTCGGGCCGTGGGCGGTGGGGGAATTTGGGCGTTGAGGCGATCGCGTAACTGGCGCAGTACCTCTTCGGGGTTAGCATTCCGCAATTGTGCTGAACCGGCTTTGCGATGGCCGCCCCCACCGATGGTTTGCAGAATGGCGTTGAGATCGGTCTGGGGAATCTGCGATCGCGCAATCACCGTCAGCCGCGACTCATCCCCCTGACGTTGATACTCATGCAGCAAAATCATGGCATCGCTATCGGTCAGTTCCAGCAGGCGCGAGGTTAACCCCGACAATCCCGGCACATAATCGGGGGTACGCAACACCACTGACGCGACTTGTTGCCCCCAAACCTCCTCGCTGTTCACGGTTTCTAGGGCTGTTGCTAACAAGTCTTGCAAGGAATCCGATAATCCCGGTTCAATATACTCGGCAATCAAGGGTAAACTCGCCCCCTGATTCATCAACCAGGCTAAGGCCAAGGCATCCCGCGCCGTACTATGGTCAAAGGTCAGAGAGCCACTATCGACATGAATCCCCAAGGCCATCACTGTGGCTTCATACACCGTCAGGTTGATGTTTTGCCGCTGTAAGGCTTCCACAATGAGGGTGGTGGTGGCCCCAATGTCTTCGATTTGGCGCTCACTGGCGGGGATATCTCCGCTCACTCCAGGATGATGATCATAGAGATACACGCCCTGTAACTGAGGTGCATCAAACCATTCAGCGGCTTTACCCAGGCGATCGCGTGATTGGGTATCCACCACAAACAGCGATCGCAACTGATCCGGATTCACCGATCGCCGCTCGACAATGGCATACTCATCTCGGTGCAGTCTCAGGAACTCCTCCACCCCAGGATGAGCGCCCCCCGTCAGTACAATACGAGCGCCAGGATGCAGTCGGGTTAAGCCAACGGCTGCCCCTAAACTATCGAAATCAGCAGTGGTGTGACAGAGGATGATGTCCATTTGGGGAGGGAACAGGGAACAGGGAACAGGGAACAGGCAAAAGAAGGGAACAGGGAACAGGGAACAGGGAACAGGGAACAGGGAACAGG
>SIHH01000326.1 GCA_004299065.1 Phormidium sp. SL48-SHIP
CTCTTGCCATCCCCTCTTGGGAGGGGTTAGGGGTGGGTTATGCCTTCTCCCCCCTTTTGCCTCTTGCCATCCCCTCTTGGGAGGGGTTAGGGGTGGGTTATGCCTCTTGCCTTTTTCTAAATCTGAAAACGATCGCCCAAATAATACTGACGCACCAGAGGATTATCGTAAAGTTCCGCCGGACTTCCTGACGCGAGAATTTCCCCTTCGCGCATAATGTAGGCGCGATCGGTGATTTGGAGGGTTTCGCGGACATTGTGATCGGTGATGAGGATGCCGATATTGCGATCGCGTAAACGAGCAATCACCTCCTGGATATCATTAACGGCGATGGGGTCAATTCCCGCAAAGGGTTCATCGAGAAGCAAAAAGATGGGTTCCCCATATCCCGTCGAGAGAGAACGAGCAATTTCCGTGCGTCGTCGTTCTCCTCCCGACACCTGTCGTCCTAGCGTTGAGGCCACCTTCCCTAAATTAAACTCCTCAATGACCTGATCAAGTCGTTTGCGCCACTCTCGTCGAGGAACTCCCGTCTGTTCAAACACCAGCAAGAGATTATCTTGCACCGTCAGATTACGAAAAATACTGGCTTCTTGAGCCAAATAGCCTATCCCCATTTTGGCGCGCTCGTGCATCGGTAGGAGCGTGATGTCTCGGCGATCGAGCCAAACTCGTCCGCGATCGGGTTTCACCAATCCCGTCACCATATAAAAGGTCGTGGTTTTACCGGCCCCATTCGGTCCCAAGAGTCCCACCACCTCCCCCTGACTCACGGAGAGGTTAACGCGGCTGACAATCGAACGTTTCTGATAGGACTTGTGGATATTATCGAGGACAATTTTCATGGACTCGGGACAGCAACAGAGGGGATGAAAGAAACAAGATTAACGGATAGCCGGCGGTGCGGGAGCCGAGGGCCGTTGAGAGTTGCCATTTTCGGGAATCAGATAAATGGCTTCGACTTGGCGTTCCGGAAGCGGTTGAGCCACAAAGAGACCATCATCGATTAGGTAAGTCACCACTTCGCCGCGAATGCTGTTCCCTTCCTGGAGAACAAAGACATTCCCCGTCAGCACCAGACGTTGTTCATTACTGAAAAACTGGGCCTGATTCGAGGTGGCTTGTAGATTGCGGGAGGGGAAATTCACCTGCACATTCCCTCGGGCCGTGACAATTCCCGTCCGTGCGTCGGCCTCTTGTTCATCAGCGCGAACTGTGAGCGGTGCGCCACTGTTGGACTGGGAATAGGTCGGGGGTGCGATCGCGCCAGAGAAGGCGATGGGAAGAGATAACGCCAGCGCCAAGCGCCATTTCGCCAATGTCGAGATGTTCATAATTAATAGATCACAAAGGCTAAATTGAGAGCCAATCAGAAGGATAAGGGGGTGAGCCAACCGGAACAGGTCCTCAGTTGCTGTAGTTTATCTTAGCAACGGCTGTTCTCGATCAACGATGCCATAGGACAGTCTCCAACCTGAGTCACCAGATTTCCGGTCTAGGTTGACCCAAGATGACCCAAATCGTAGCCAATCCCATCACTGGCTGTAATTTGGTCATAACTGGGTCGATAGCAATCCCTCAAACCCTTGCAAACTCGTATCCCAACCCCCTCAACTGTCACAGCCGCCAGAAGACAGTCAGCAAAGTCGCCGGGGTTGACCTCAATCTCAGGAGTCCTCAGCACACAATGAACTCATACGAAACAAACGACCTCGCACTAAGAACTCTATAAGGACTCTACCGCCATGAAAACTGCACTTCGCCTCGCCGCTCTCTCTACCCTCGCCATCTCCAGCTTCGGGACCAGCTTCGCTCCCCAAGCCGCTCAAGCCTCGACCTTCGGCGAACGAGCTGTTGCTCAAGATGACTTCGTTGCCGTTGCTGCACCCATTGGTAACACCGGACGTCACCAACTGCTCGTCATTGAACAACAATCCGACCGCCGCGATTGCTGGTCAGAAAATGGCTCCACTGTCAATCCTCTGTTAGCCAACTTCGACTTCACCGGGATTTGTGGACGTTATACCGACAGCAACGGTTACTCCATCCGCACCGCTGGACAAGATTTAGGAGTTCAATATAATCTACGCACCGTTCGCCAAGGGTCTGATCTTGTCTTACAAGGGGTTCCCTTCCTCCCCAACCGACCCACCATCGAACTCGGACGCGCTCCCTACACCAACGACTTTGTCCGCATTGACCTCAATGATGGTTGGGAGTTCTCGAAACGCACCTATCAAGGACGCGCTCTGGGTCATGTCTATCTGTCGAACGCTGAAACTCTGACCGCATTAACGCAAAACTCCAACACCAGCGCCAGCCGTCCTTCGACTCCGACGCCTCCCCGTCAACCTCAGGAGAAACAACCCACGCAACCCAGCCAAGAAGAACAGGTGCGGGACGAAATCGCACTCAGCAGCAGCCAGCAAGAGCGCATGACTGAAATCCGTCAATCCTATCTGGCTGAACAGGGCCGCCTCGAAGCTGATTTGAATCAGGCTCGTCAGGAGTTGCAAGAGATGATGATTGGCGATGCGTCAACTCGTCAAATCCGCCGCCAACGCAATCAGGTTGAACGCCTACGCCAACGGATGAGCGACAATCGTTTCTCCAGCATGATGGCGGTTCGCGAGGTGATGTCCGTTGAACAACGCACGGCCTTTGCTGACTCGATGGATTTAGACAATGCTGATGTGGATGCCGTCTTGACTGCACTAACTCGCTAATTTGTCAAGGTTTTTTCGCTCAGGCTTAGCTCAATTTCCGCCCCGGTTGTATCCAGACACCGGGGCTTTGTTGATCTAATTCCAGCAAGGTTCAACAATTAGGATGGTGATATCCCGCGCAACCACCTGAACTCGGGTTCCGGGTTCGAGGATGAGATCCCGATGTTGACATTGCGCTTTCCACCAGGTGGCGCGGTAGTACACCCGTCCTGGACAATGGTACGCAATCCGTTTCGTGACGGTGGCTTCCCCGAGTCGCCCCAAAATGGGATCATAGGGGGGTTGGGGAAGCTTGGCGGTAGACGCCATAAGGTGTTGACGAAGGCCGAACATCGGAAGTCCTCCAGGTTGGTTTGCTTGTTGATTACACCCTGAGTTTTGCGTGATTTATGCAACTCGATACTGAACTCGATACTGACATAGATGCAAGCCCTTACTAATCTGTCTGCTCTCGATGACGATTTTTACGGTTCGCCGACAAATTTTTAGCTTTTTAGCTTTTGGCGCGCGTTGCCCCGCACTCTACCCGATAGGATGAGTGTCGGGATGAGGAGCGGTCAATTGAGGGGTTCGATGCCCCGATAATTGACATACCCCCGAATCATGGACTCGGACTATTTGTAGCGATTCTTATTCCCTCTAATTCTGAAGGCCGTCAAGATAAGACTTTATCCCAATAATCAACAGAAACAGTTGCTTGAGCAATCTTTTGGCAATTGCCGTTGGCTTTGGAACTCTTGTCTTGACTTGATGAATAAAACCGACAACGACACAGGCCAAGGCTTGTCAGGATATGACCTCAAAAAACAAATACCTGCACTTAAGAAAGAATATGAATGGCTCGGATTGATGTATTCTCAATGCTTGCAACAGGTCTGTCTTAATCTAGGTGTAGCCTTTAACAACTTTTTCGAGCGAAGGGCAGATTATCCTAGCTTTAAATCTAAGCATAATAAACAGTCAATCCATTATCCTCAAAACGTTCTCGTGTCACGCCGGCTCTCGTGTCATGGCTCCAGCCGTGACACGTCCCCC
>SIHH01000327.1 GCA_004299065.1 Phormidium sp. SL48-SHIP
CTTTGGGGGAGAGGTGAGTGGGATTTGGCGGTGTGGCCCGCTGGGTGATGATTGATGAGTGAGGATAGAGTGCGATGAAAGCTGTTGTGATGACGGGTGCGGGTGCGCCTGATGTGCTAGAACTGCGGGATCTGCCGGTTCCCCAACTTCAAACGCCAACTCAGGTGTTGGTTCGACTGAAGGCGGCTGGAGTTAACCCCATTGATACGAAGGTGCGACAACGGGGAACGTTTATCTCGAATGGTTCCCCGGATATTCTGGGCTGCGATGGGGCTGGGGTTGTGGAGGTGGCTGGCCCCCATGTGTCGGGGTTTGGCCCGGGAGATGCGGTGTATTTCTGCTTTGGGGGTTTGGGAGGATCTCAGGGCAATTATGCTGAATATGCTCTGGTGGAACAGCATTGTTTAACGCCAAAACCTCAATCGTTGAGTTTTGAGGAAGCGGCGGCGGCGCCTCTGGTGTTGATTACGGCTTGGGAAGCGCTTTATGACCGCGCTCGTCTTTGTGCGGGACAACGGGTTTTAATTCACGCTGGAGCCGGCGGTGTGGGCCATGTGGCGGTGCAGTTGGCGAAACGTCAAGGTGCGATGGTCGCCACGACGGTATCTAATGCACAAAAAGCGGATTTTGTCAAGGGTTTAGGTGCGGATTTGCCGATTCTCTATCCTCAGCAGGATTTTGTTGAGGCGGTGCTGGACTGGACTGATGGGGAAGGGGTTGATGTGGCGTTTGATACGGTCGGCGGTGAGACGTTTTATCGCAGCTGCGAGGCGGTGAACCTGTATGGGGATGTGGTGACGTTGCTGCAACCGAGTGAGGATGGCAATTTGAAGGGAGCGCGTCAACGGAATCTGCGCGTGGGTTTGGAGTTGATGTTAACGCCGATGTTGCTCGATTTACGGGAGGAACAGGCGGAACAGGCGAAAATTCTGCGCGAATGTGGACGCTTGTTTGATGGGGGATCGTTGCAGGTTCAGGTGAGTGAGGTGTTTCCCTTGGCGGAGGCGGCCGAGGCCCATCGACGGATTGAGGCGGGATCGATGTCGGGGAAAGTGGTGTTAACGATGGAGTAGCGGTTAGGGGGTCGCGGCTAGAGGGTTGTGGCTAGGGGGTTGTGGCCAGGGTGCAACGGCGATCGCCCCCCGTGCTATCTTAAGGGGAGCGATCTGTCCCGACAGGTTGTCATTCTTTAGTCTTTAGCGGTGTTGAATCATCCATGAACGAAACTCCTCATAGCACCATTGTGTCTGTTACCGATGACCAGGGGCGATCGCTCCCTTGTTATGTTGAACATCAGTTTGAGATGAATGGTGTGGAGTACGCGGTGTTACTCCCGGTGAATATTCCCGTGGATTTGGTGACGTGGTTTGGGGATGATGAGAGCGACGATGAGGAGGCGGATTTAGCAACCGACGAGCAAATTGATGCGGTGTTTGAAACAGCCAAGGCCGTTTTGGCCCAACAGGATTTGTTGCTACAACGCACGGCCTTAACCCTAACGGTGGTCGGGGATATTCCTGAACTCGACGAAGCGATTGAGGCCCTCAATGAGGCGGATAGCGATGAGGATGAGGAAGAATTGCTCTGCTTGGCGAACTTCTATGAGGGGGAACAGGAGTATGGACTGTATGTTCCGATTGATCCGATGCTCGTGTTGGCCCGTATTAATGCTGAGGCTAAGCCTGAGTTACTCACCGATGAAGAACTCGATGAGTTAGAACCGTTGTTGCCGTCGATTGAGAGTTTAATTGCCGAACGTCTGTTTAAGGGATTGGAGTAGAACTTGTTGAGTTGATGAGGGGAAATTTGTGGGACGACTAGCGAAAGGTGCGTTTTACCTGGCAGTTCCGGCGGCGATCGCCGTGGGAGCTTGGCAAGGATGGTCTTGGTGGAGTTGGGCCACGGCTCCCGTCGCGGAGACCGCCACTGAGGAGTTGTCGCCCGAGGATGTGACGACGATTCAACTTGATATTCCCCAAGGAACACCAGCGGCACAAATTGGCCGAGATCTCGAAGCTGTGGGGTTAATTCAATCGGCTAGAGCTTGGGAGTTATGGGCGCGTTGGCTACGCTGGCGACAGCCTGAGGGGTCGTTTCAGGCGGGAGTTTATCGATTTTCGCCTCAGGAGTCGATGACGGAGATTGGGGCGCAAATCTGGGATGGAGAGGTCTCTAGCCAGAGTTTTACGATTCCTGAGGGTTGGTCTCGCCGTGAAATGGCTGAGTATTTTGAGCGACGAGAGTTTTTCTCGGCTGAGGTGTTTTTGGAGGCCACCACTGAGATTCCCCGCGATCGCTTTGACTGGCTCCCGGACGAGATTCCCCATCTCGAAGGCTATCTGTTCCCCGATACCTATCAGATAGGAGAAGGAACTGTTACCCCTGAGGTGATCATCAATCAGATGTTGCTCCAGTTTGAACAGGTGGCGTTACCTGAATATGAACGCAGGGAACCGCCGGAGCCGATGAGCTTGCAGGAATGGGTCACCTTAGGTTCTATTGTGGAACGAGAAGCGGTGGTTCCTGAGGAGCGACGCACGATTGCTGGGGTATTCTGGCAACGGTTACGGACGGGAATGAATTTGGGGGCAGATCCGACGGTAGAATATGCTCTGGGGATTCGTCAAACGATCAATACCCCGCTGACCTGGAGTCAGGTTGAGGTGGATTCCCCCTATAATACCTATCGCAATCCTGGATTGCCGCCGACGGCGATCGCCAGCCCCGGATTAGCCAGTTTACAAGCGACTCTGGACCCTGAGGATACTCCCTATTTGTATTTTGTGGCTCGCTATGACGGGACACACTTTTTTAGTCGTACTCTTGTCGAGCATGAGGCGGCGATCGCTCGGGTTGAACGAGAACTCGCCCAACGTGACGAACCCCTCTAACTCTCCGAGCTCTTTAACCTGTTACTTCACCTTTTACTATGTCTTGGGGCAAACTCTTACAGCCAGATTTGGTTCTGGGCGGCACAGTTCTGGATATTACGCCGGAACTGTTGGTTGAACATAATTTGAAGGGGCTCGTCTTTGATGTGGACGAAACTCTGGTCCCAATTGGACAAATGGAGGCCTCGGAGGAACTGCATCAGCGGATTATCGAGTTGCGTCAGGTGGCCACGCTTTGGCTGGTGAGCAACAATGTCAGTGAAACCCGCATTGGTAATATTGCTAAGTCTCTGGAATTGCCCTATATCTTCTTCGCCGCTAAACCCTTCCGCCGCAAACTCTGGCGAGCGGTGTCAGCCATGGATTTACCCGTGGCTCAGGTGGCTATGGTGGGCGATCGCCTGTTTACGGATGTCTTAGCGGGCAATCGCATGGGAATGTTTACGGTTTTGGTTGAGCCGATGGTTGATCCTGGGGAGTCTGTGCGTCAGTCTCCGGTTCGTTCCGTGGAGGTGTGGCTCTCTCAAGTGCTTGGGGCTTCCTTAACCGCCAATCGTTAAGAACTGTATCACAACAGTCATAAAACGCAATACCTGTTCACAGGACGTTAAATCGCGAAATATAAAAAAATAATTACGTTTGTCAGGATTTCTGGAAATTTCTGTCATCCTAGTGGAAGGTTGAAAGGAGTCCGCTTGTATAAAGACTCCACACTTGAAGGGGATCGACGTCATAAAGATCCCATCCTTCAAAGGGGTCAGTCTTCTATAAAGACCCCGAATATAGCTCAAAAACCCTTTAAAAAAAACCAAAATGGGGGACAAGTCTCAGGCTTGTTCCCCATTTTGCGCTAT